>CAIPNE010000679.1 GCA_903866355.1 uncultured Gammaproteobacteria bacterium | reverse complement strand
GCAGACGATGCGTTCGCCAAGAATAGCGGGACGTTCGAGGTCGAGGGCGACGACTTCGTCAAAGCGTTCCGCAAGCCGCAACGCTATATAACCGACGCGCGTACCGATGTCGAGCACACGCCCACCAGCCGGCAACCAGCGGAACAAATCCGCGATGCGTTCTTGTTCCGCTGGACTTGCGCGATAGTTATTCAAATCCACCATGGCGATGATTTTCCTTCAGACGCGCGCAGGGGTGATGACAAATGGCAGGAGTGCCGCCCTATATCTAACCGATATCTAGGGTGTCAGACGGGATTCATAAACTCTCGCGCGGGAGTGCCCTGCATAGCTGACCGGACTCGCGGACTGACTATGCTGTTTGGCCCGCTCATCATCCAGCACCGAGGCCTTGTTCGGCGCTTTTCTCATTTCATTAAGTGACGCGCAGTGGAGGATCAGGAGAATTCTCGGCTCAAACGTGCCGCGGGCGTTTCGATGCAGGGATCTATGGGGTCAGACTCGATTGATAAAACTCTCACGCAGAGTGCCTAGGGTTTGCGATCCGCGCCACTTGTCGCTGGCTCGGCCCGCTGAATTACCTAGATTCGGCGGCGCTGTTTGCTGCGATTATCCCGCAGCGCTTAGGCCTTATTCGTCTCTTTTCTGGTTTCCTTAGGCGACGCGCGGAGGGTCAGGAGAATTCTCGGCTCAAACGTGCCGCGGGCGTTTCGATGTGGCGATAGAAGGCGTCTGAGGCCAGCAAACTGGCCAAATAAGTGGTGCACAGGCCGGTTACCGTGCCGAGGGGGGAGGTCCAGCCGAGCCAAGTCCACAGGGTCAAGACCAACACCAATACCGGAAAATGCACCAGAAAAAGGCTGTACGAAGTACGCCCCAAATAGGCCACCACGCGGTTGCGGGGCCAGCGCTGGGCGAGGCCCATTTTCACGCTCAAGAAGAGCACTAACCCCATCACCAACGACACCACCACCCGCAGCGTGGCGAGCGTCCATTGCCCGTCGTCTAACCAGCAACGATAAGCCAACGCCAGCACCGTCGCCCCGACATACAGCCAAAACAGCCGCTGCAAAGCTGGGCTCTGCAGGCCGTAATAGGCCATCACCCCGGTAAAAAAATGTGCAAAAAAATATACCGCCCAGGGGTCCCAACGTTCATCGAGGTTGAAGTAGAACAGGGCGGTTATAGCCAGCACCCAACCCAGCACCAGCGGTAAGGCGAGGGACCGCGATGCTTGCCTATCGCGCACCCAGAGCAGTGCCGCGAAGACCAGGCTCAGCTGAAAATTAATACACACAAACCACATGCCCGCCGAGAAAGATTCGTAGCCCAAGATTTTCTGTAAGAACAGCAGGTGGGCTAACACTTGCGGCAGCGAGGGCGGTGCCCCGGCGACATATTCAGAAATTATCCCGCGGCCCAGCGTGCACGCCCCCAGCGCTAGCACGATGGTGCCCACATACGGCAGCCCTAGACGAAAATATCGGTGGACGACGTATCGCCCGAAGACCTGCCCATGCCATTGGCGTCGCGACAGGCTTTGGGCCATCACGAAACCACCGATCACAAAAAACAGCTGGGTGGCGCGCCCATTCAATTTCAACCAGAGCAGCGTTTCTGAGACGAAGGGGATGACCTGTGCCGAACTGGGCCAATACAGGGCCATGTGGTGCCACACAATAATGGCCGAGGCCAGCGCGCGCAGCGCGTCAATCAGTGGTAGCCGCCCGGCACCTAGGTTGATGGGTTGCTGCGTCATGACGGGGATGCCGATGGCTGTGGGCGGGCAGTGGCTACGGGGACCACCTTAAGGGGACCGGCGCGCTGCCAAATTGTGCCCGTGCTACCTACCCGCTGCGCGGCCCGGATTGGCGTCGGCTCACGCAGCCCTCTGGGCTGGCAGGTGGTGGGGTAGCTCATTGATAGGAAACAATGGCCCTAATGGACTGACGAGTTGTGAAGGAGTGGGTCAAAGCTATCCTGATTTGTTGCTGGCGTGCGGGTGGTAACACCTCAATTCTAATGACGCGCGCCGCGGCCTAGCTTCGCGCTTTCCACCGATAACACCGCCACTACCACTAAGCCAATGCCGCACAATTGTAGCGGGCGCAGTTGTTGACCCAGCAACAGATAACCCAGCATGACGCTGGTCACCGGTTCAATATTCATCAAAAGGGAAGCCTTCACCGGGCCAATTTTAGCCAGCACCACAAACAGCGTAATGATGCCGAAAGAATAGGTGAGCGCGGCACCCACAAATGCGGCCACGGTGAGGGGGGTGTGCGGGAGGCTAACTCCGCCGTGGGTGAGGGCCACGAGGCTGAAAATGGTGATCGCGCTGGCCAGCATGTGTAGGGTAACCGGCCGCGAATCCCCGGTGCCACGCACTTTCGCGCTGAGCGTCATGACCACCGTAACGCCCACCGCCCCGAGCAAGCACAAACTCAGGCCGACTCGATGGACGGTGGCGCCAAACACATCGAGCGCCAACAGCAGCCCGGTGAAAGCCAACAACAACCCGAGCGCGGTGCGCCCGCTGAAGGCCTGCCGGCCGCTCCACCACTCAACCAGTCCCACTAGGATGGGGAAGGTGTAGAACATTGCGACCACCAAACCGACCGGCATGTATTGGATGGCAGACAGCACGCCGAACGAATAGCCGGCAAAAATCACGCCCAGCAACAGCGCGTGGCGACGCTGCGGCATCGGTAAGCGGCGGGGCACGCCGTGCGCCCCTAGCACCCAATACAGGAGCGCGAAAGCAACGCAGGAGCGCGCCAGCACGACTGCCAGTGGCGTGGCGCCGCCCCGATAAGAAAACGCTGCCAGCG
>CAIPNE010000678.1 GCA_903866355.1 uncultured Gammaproteobacteria bacterium | reverse complement strand
GATGAAGAAGAAAGAGGTCTCGTTTCATAAGCAGGAGAGCTCCGTAGCGCTGCCTGAAGATAGGCAGCGACTAAGCGGCGTCGACAGCAAGGCCCTCCTCTCGGATTTGCGCAATCTGATTCAGTCGGCGCGCCAGAGGCTGGCAACTGCTGCCAATGCCACCCATACCGTGCTTTGTTGGCAGGTAGGGCGTCGCCTGCTCAGTGAGAATTTACAGGCGGGGCGTGCCGCGTATGGAAAGCAGATTCTTGCGACAGTGTCGCAAGAATTGACGGCGGAGTTCGGTGCTGGCTTCAACTACACGGCACTCACCAGGATGGCGCGATTTGCCGAGTGGATTACGGCGGATCATGTTCTTGCGCCGTTGTCGCAAGTATTGAGCTGGAGCCACTTTATCGAGCTGCTACCGATCAAAGCGCCGCTGGCCCGCGATTTCTACGCCGAAATGTGCCGGATCGAGCGTTGGGATGTGCGCACACTGCGACAGAAGATCGGCGGAATGTTGTATGAACGCACCGCCCTATCGAAAAAGCCGGATACCGTCATCGCGGCAGAGCTAAGCAAGCTCCGCGAAGGACGAATGAGCCCCGATCTAGTCTTCCGCGATCCGTATCTCCTCGATCTGCTGAGCTTGCAAGGCGCCTACAGCGAGCGCGACATCGAAAGCGCGATCCTGCGCGAGATCGAAGGGGTGTTGCTGGAGCTGGGCCCCGGTTTCGCCTTCGTCGCACGCCAGAAGCGCATGAGCGTCGGCAAGGACGATTTTCATCTCGACTTGCTCTTCTTCCACCGTCACCTGCGCCGGCTGATCGCCGTCGAATTGAAGCTAGAGTCTTTCCAGCCAGCCCATGTGGGGCAGATGGAGTTCTATCTGCGCTGGCTGGACAAGCACGAACGCGCGCCGGGCGAAGAGGCGCCGATCGGACTCATCCTGTGCGCCGCCGCCGACGCCGAACAAGTGGAGCTGCTCCAGCTCGATGCCAAGTCCATCCGCGTCAGCGAGTACCTCACCGAACTGCCGCCGCTGCCGCTGCTCCGCGCCCGACTGCACCAGGCGATAGAACACGCCAGGGAGCAGGAGGCCAGGCGACTCCCAGTCCCGGGGGAACAGCCATGAGCGACACCGACCACATGCAAGCGATCCGCAAGCTCGCGGCTAGCCTGCAGGCACTTCAGCGGCAGGCTGCACAGCAATACCAGCCGGTGGTTGATGACATCCTGCGCACCCGCTCCCGCGATACGCAGCACATCGAACACACGCTCGATCGCCTGCTCGACTTCTGCGGCGATGAATCCGTGCTGCAGATGTACAAGAAGCTCTGTCGACACTATTGGGACATCGACCCCGCCGCCACCGCTGACTACGTCAATGCCTACCGCGAATACTGGGATAGCGGCGAGCCAGGAATTGAGCCATGAGAGAAACCCTCGGCAAAGCCAAAAACCGTCCGCGAGCCGCTCTTCTCCGAGAAGTTCGACCAGAAATCCTTCTACCCCACGGGCGTCAGCATCGTTGTCGCCGCCGTGTTTTTGTGGATGATCCGCGTCGAAAACTCAGCTGTTAGCGTTGGCTGTTGGTTGCCAGTGATTTGAAGTGCCGAAGCGCCTTCACTTCCTGATCCAAGGCATCGCGCTCACGTATCAAAGACGAGGCGAGCAACTTCCACAACACCAACGACGACGGTTGTCGCGGCTCATCCGGCAACGGTTTTAGATTGGGGCGACGCAGATAATCTGCGACGAGGGCGGACGGTTCGCGCTCCTCGGTTGAGGACGTTAATTCTTCGACGAGGGTCCGACGGGCCGTGTAGGCAACGGACTTCTGCACTTGCTGACGCAAGGTGCGCTTGCCAATTGGCGCAATACAGGAGCGCAGCGCGACGAAGGCCTGCTCCTGATTTGGCTGGGTGAATTGCGCACGAAAGCTATCGAGATCACCGAACACACGGTCGTCGCTCATGCTCACCAATCCGTAGAGTTCCAGCAGCGGGTTCCGCCGCGGCGCTGCCGTTAGCGCCTTTGAATCAACGTGCGCTACGGCTGCCTTGCTCGTTGATGCTGCACTGCGTTATTTTCAAGGGTGAAAGCGGCGCGTCTGGTGATGGCTGTTCCGCAGACGGAGTTTGCCCGTATGCTTGGCGCTGTACTTAAACTTGCTGGGAGGATCTATGGATTTGCTCAACGCCATGCAGACAATGAATGCCTGCCGCTACTTCAAACCCGATGCGGTGGCCGACGACCTCCTCGCCAAGATTCTCAACGCCGCACGCTGGGCCGCGACCGGCAGCAACAAGCAACCGCTGAGCTTTATCGTGGTGCGTGACGCCGCCAAACGCCGGGCCTTGCACGACCTCTACCAGCCCATCTGGGATTCGGTGATGCAGAAGTACGCGAGCGGCGAGTTTAAATCCGGCTTCACGCCCAAATTTCTGGGCCACGTGGATCACTTCGCGCGGCATCTCGATACCGTGCCGGTGCACATTGTGGTGTGCGCGCAATGGCGGGACCTCACGGCGCTCGATGCCAACCTGGATCGCACGGTGCTCACGCCAGGTTCTTCCATTTATCCCGCCGTGCAAAACCTGATGTTGGCCGCGCGCGCCGAAGGGCTGGGTACCACCCTGACCACCCTGCTGGCGTTGGCCGAACCGCAAATTAAAACGCTCTTGGAAATCCCCCCCGACACGGCCACCGCGGCCGTGATTATGTTGGGCTGGCCGGAGAAACCTTTCCCCAAAAGTCTCAAGCGAAAACCGCTGGCGGATACCGCTTTTCTGGACCGTTACGGCGCGCCGCTGCCAGGCGCCGACGCCTACGTTTAGCGCCATCCCACAGGCTGTCACCATTATTTTTTATTCTTGACCGTGAGGAAATTGCCCATGAATTCGCTCGCCGAAAACCACGCCCAAGCCGAACACCGGGTGTTGCCGCCGACCACCCACGACGAGTTCGCTCGCCAAGAATTTGTGCGCTCGTTCAAGGAGCATTTGGTTAAACATGTCCACGGCGGCAACCGCGCCGTGTATGAGGCCAAAGTAAAGCCGGCCTTCCAGCAGCAACACCAGCGCGCACCCCAAACCCGCTTCGAAGTACGCGACGCCATGGTGCGCGAACCGCATTACCAAATGTTCAGCACGTTGCTGCGCACCAGTCAGGAAATGATGTGGTCCTCGTGCCAGATCCCGGTGCAGCGCAACCTGAGTGCGCTCAATAAGGCGGTCGCCAAACGGCCTAAAAAAACCCGCGGCACCCTAACCCTCGACGCCACTTTAGAAACGCCGAAATACCACACGGCGGTCGATATTCACTGCCAACCCGGTGGCTATCACACGGAGTTTGTTGCCGACGACGCCTCCGCGGGCATGGTCTACGACCGCGCGGTGCACCTGTACGCCATGGGTCAGATGGGCCCGTACAATAACGACATCGGTGCGAGCATCGTGGGCTGGCTAAAACACCAGCACCCGACTTTTAAGCCACGGCGAATTCTCGATCTGGGCTGCTCGGTGGGCCACAGCACCGTGCCCTATGCCGAAGCCTTCCCGAAGGCAGAAATTCACGCTATCGACGTCGCCGCGCCCATGCTGCGCTATGCCCATGCACGCGCCGAGGATCTCGGCGTGCGCATCCACTATTCCCAGCAAAATGCGGAGCACACCAATTTTGCGGACGGCTCGTTTGATTTAGTGGTCTCCCATATTCTGCTCCATGAAACCTCTCAAACTGCCCTGCAAAATATTATGCGCGAGTGTCAGCGGCTGCTCGGCACGGGTGGCCTGATGGTGCATGCGGAAACCCCGCCTTATAAGGGCATGGATCCCTTTGATGCTTTTCTGCTGGATTGGGATACCCGCAACAACAACGAGCCGTTTTGGGCACGCTCCCATGAAGTCGATCTCCGGGCGCTCTCCCAACAGGCGGGTTTCGACCCTGACCTGAAGTTTGAAGAACTCATTCCTAGCGCCTTCCAAATCGCTAAAGCGCAACGCTCGAACAAATTTCAGGGTGGCGATTTTGGCGGTGGTGGGTTGTGGTTTATTTACGGCAACCGCAAGTAATCCCATGAGTACTTCTGGCAAATTAAACCGCAAGGCTAAAGGCGAACGCCCCTATTTTTTTGACGATCCCAACATCGACCGCGTGGTGTCGATGGTGATGGGATTGGCGGGCGAAGTCGCGGTGTTACACGACCGACTCGACACCCTAGAGCGGCTGGTAGCGCAACACGGTGGCCCCAGCCGGGCAGCGCTCGACACCTACCGCCCAGACGCTACCGTGGCGGCGTCCCGCGCAGCGTGGCGCGAGAGTTTTCTGGGCGAAGTGCTGCGCATCGTAGAGATTGAGGTCGAAGCGATGACCAGT
>CAIPNE010000677.1 GCA_903866355.1 uncultured Gammaproteobacteria bacterium | reverse complement strand
TGAAAAAGATAACTTCTGGATGATGGGCGACACCGGCCCGTGTGGGCCATGTTCCGAAATTTTCTTTGACCACGGCCCCCACATCAAGGGCGGACCGCCCGGCACACCGGAGGCCGATGGCGATCGTTACATCGAAATCTGGAATTTGGTGTTTATGCAGTTTGAGCGCTCCGCCGGCGGGGATCTCAAACGCATTCCGCGTCCTTCAGTGGACACCGGCATGGGCTTGGAGCGAATCGCCGCGGTGCTGCAGGGCGTGCACGACAATTACGACATCGACCTATTTCGCAATCTCATTGCGGCCATCCGCAACCTCGCGCCCAGCGAAGCCTTAGATCCCGGTTCACTGCGGGTGATTGCCGATCACATTCGCGCCTGTGCGTTTTTGGTGATGGACGGCGTCGTGCCGAGCAACGAGGGTCGCGGTTACGTGCTGCGACGAATTCTGCGCCGGGCGCTCCGGCATGGGAACAAACTGGGTTTTCGCGAACCCTTTTTTCACCGCCTAGTCGCGCCGCTAGCGCATGAAATGGGGCCCGCCTTTCCGCAACTACAAGAGCGCTCGGGCCGCATCATTGAGGTCCTAAAACTCGAAGAGGAGCGCTTCGCCGAAACCCTCGACCACGGGTTGCGTATTTTTGAGCAAACGCTCACCAATTTGAGCGGCAAGCTCATTCCGGGCGAAGTGGCTTTCAAACTCAACGACACGTTTGGATTTCCGGTGGATCTCACGGCCGATATCGCCCGTGAACGCGGCATGACCATCGATATGGTGGGTTACGAGGCAGCGATGAATGCCCAACGCGAACGGGCCCGCGCCGCCAGCCATTTCGCCAACACAGATACTTCCCACGCCATTGCGGCGTCGCTCCTGGCGCAACTGGGTGGCACGCAAAATTTTAGCGGTTACGACCAGGCGGTAACGCGTACTCGGGTGACTGGCATTTTTGTGGAGGGTCGAGAAGTAGCGGCCATCGAGGCTGGCACCCAGGCGGTAGTGGTTCTCGACAGCACGCCGTTTTACGCGGAATCAGGCGGGCAAATTGGCGACCGTGGTCAACTGCTGGGTGAGCACGGCGTGTTCGAAGTCACCGACACTCGCAAGCAGGGGGGCATGCATTTGCATGTCGGGCGACTCCGCGAGGGCCAACTCGCGGTCGGGGCTGACCTCAGTGCGGAGATCAACGCAACACGACGCACGGCAACCCGGGCTAACCATTCGGCCACCCATCTCCTGCATGCCGCGCTGCGGCAGCTCTTAGGGTCGCACGTCGAGCAAAAAGGCTCGTTAGTAGATGCTGATCGTTTGCGTTTCGACTTCGCGCACACGGGGCCGATGAGCGCGGCAGAATTGTCCCAGACCGAGCGCCTCGTCAACCAGCAAATACGGGCTGATCACGCTGTCGACACCCGCCTAATGAATTATCGACTGGCGTTAGAAGCCGGTGCGGTGGCGCTGTTTGGCGAGAAATATGGCGATGAAGTCAGGGTGCTGGCCATGGGCGATTTCTCCACCGAACTGTGTGGTGGAACGCATGTCGCGCGCACGGGCGAAATTGGCGTGTTCCGCATCGTATCCGAGAGCGGCGTGGCGGCCGGCGTGCGGCGCATCGAAGCGATAGGCGGCGGCGCAGCCCTCGAACACACCCTCAACAACGAGGAAACTTTGCGAAAAATCGCGCTCAGTGTGAAGGCCGGCGGCTTAGACGACATCACCGTCAAAATCACCCAGCTGAACGAGCGGGTACGAGCGCAAGAAAAAGAAATTCAAATCTTAAAATTGAAGCTCGCCGGACATTCTGGCCGTGACCTAGCACACAGTGCGATTAGTCTAGGGAGCGCAAAATTATTGGTGGAAACGCTGCCAGATACGGACGCCACCACCCTGCGCGACACCCTCGACCAGCTCAAAGACCAACTGCAAAGCGCAGTCATCGTTTTAGCCACCATTGAAGAAGATAAAGTAAAACTGGTGGCCGGTGTCACGCGCGACCTAACCGCGAAAATCAATGCGGGCCAACTGGCCAATTTTGTGGCCACACAACTCGGTGGCAAAGGTGGCGGACGGCCCGACCTCGCACAAGCGGGCGGCCCCAATGTGGCCGCCTTGCCCACCGCGTTAGCATCAGTTGCGGCTTGGGTTAGCGCGCGCTTGGCCTAATTCGTCCAAGAACCAAGAGACCTTCATGAGCCTCATAGTCCAAAAATACGGTGGTACCTCAGTGGGGACCGTCGAGCGTATTCAGGCGGTAGCAGAGCGCGTGGCGCGCGATCATCTGGCAGGGCACCAACTGGTCGTCGTGTTGTCGGCCATGTCGGGCGAGACCGATCGCCTGCTGGGGCTCGCGCGCGCCATTCAGAACCCACCCTCGGCGCGCGAGCTTGACGTCGTGTTGTCCACCGGCGAGCAAATCACCATTGGTTTGCTCGCAATGGCCCTGCAAGCTCGTGGCGTACCTGCGGTTTCCTACACGGGCGCGCAAGTCACCATTCTGAGCGACTCGGCTTTTAACAAAGCGCGCATTTTGGCGATAGACGCACACAAGGTTCACGCCGATTTGGCCTTAGGGCGAGTGGTGGTGGTGGCGGGTTTCCAAGGTGGAGATGCCCACGGCAACATCACCACCTTAGGTCGTGGCGGCTCCGATACGACCGGCGTGGCAATGGCAGCAGCGCTGAAAGCCGACGAATGCCAAATCTATACGGACGTCGATGGCGTCTACACCACCGACCCCCGCATCGTGCCCGAGGCGCGGCGTTTAGCGCGCATCACCTACGAAGAAATGCTGGAGATGGCCAGTCTGGGGGCCAAGGTGCTACAGAGCCGGTCCGTGGAATTTGCGAGCAAATACAAAGTGACCCTACGAGTCCTGTCGTCGTTCAAAGACGGACCAGGAACGCTGATTACGACTGAGGACAATATTATGGAAGCCGCCCTTATTTCCGGCGTAACGCT
>CAIPNE010000676.1 GCA_903866355.1 uncultured Gammaproteobacteria bacterium | reverse complement strand
CACCCGCGCATCACCCGCGCATCACCCGATTTCCGCCGCTCGATTTCCGCCGCTCGATTTCCGATTACCCGCAGTCCGCAATTACCCGCACTGCAGCGCGACGTTGCGCCGTTGAACGATGGGTGTCCCGCATCACCTCCACGACGTTGCGCCGTTGAACGATGGGTGTCCCGCATCACCTCCCGCATCACCGGCCCGAATCACCGCCACATAGGTTCGCCCCTACGCCTGATGCCAAATATACGGCCCCCGTTGGGGCAGACCTACGTGTCTATCCTGGTCTAATAGTCCCGGAACCCAGGCATGGCACTTCTGGTCTTTGCGAAGCCGCGGGGGCTGCGCGACTCGACGCACTGACCACGGCTCACTACTCTACGAAGGCGTCATTTACCGTGGAGCCTTTCATGATCACCGTTCAACAGCTTGGCCATGTGTACGTCAAGGCCACGCGCTTCCTACATCCACTTAGGGTCGAGATCGACGCCGGCGGGATTCGTCACGACCGCTTCTTTGCGCTGGTTGAGTCCGACGGCAAGTTCATCAATGCCGACAACCACGCGGGCAGCATCTCGCTGCAATTTGACTATCACCCCGAAGACGAGCGCTTCACGCTGTATCTGCCCGATGGCCGGCAAGTCGAAGGGCCTGCCGTTGCCGATGGCGCAGCGTGGGCGATCGACCACTACGGTCTGCGCCAGATCAACGTGCAGGAAGTGGGTGGTCCGTGGCGCGCCGTGCTTATGGAATACACGGGGCGTCCACTACGGCTGGTGCGCTGCCTAAGCCGTGGCGGCGCGATCGACGTTTTCCCCATCACCTTCACCACTACCGGTTCGCTACGACAACTGGCGAGCGAGGTTGGCGCGGCGGTTGATGGCGCCCGCTTTCGGGCCGGGCTGGTGCTCGAGCACGCCGAGCCCTATGCGGAAGACGCCTGGGACGGGCGACGTTTGAGAGTGGGAACGGCCCTGTTGCGGGTGCGTACGGCGGTGCCCCGTTGCGGCGTGATTGGCCTCAACCCCGCTAGCGGCGTGCGCGATCAGGATGTCATGCGCAGCCTTATTCGCACCCGACCGAAAACGGGTTTGCCCGACGGCCTGATTCCGGGATACGCCACGCCGGGCTTTGCCACGTATGCCGAAGTGCTGGAGCCGGGGCAGGTGGCGGTGGGCGATGCGGTTGAGCTGTTGCCGTAGGTTAGCGTCGTTAGAGGCGCGTTAAGGGGCGCCTTCTTTCGCGTATTTACCGGCCACTCGGAAAATCACGACACTCAGGCAGCGGGAAGACTTTGGTGCGGATCGCACAGGTACGGCACGCAACCGTTGATGACTTGATCGCCCGCACCGGCATTGCCCAAAGACGAATCAGCGGGGGCGCCATTGCTGCGCCCCCGTCTGGTCCTTTAGCCTGCCTTCAGTCGAGATTGCCGAGGAGGCCGTTGAGTTCCTGGATTTTGAGTTCGCCTTCGCGGGTCTGGCCACCGACCTCGAGGAACTTCTTCATATTGCGGCGGCCGCTTTCGGTGCGGCAGAGCTGCTGAAAAAGGTAGCTTTCGTCCCGCAGACCCTCTGACAGCGGTTTATCGCATGAGTTGATGGCCTGCTTGGTCAGGCGCACGGCTTCCTCCGGGAAAGAAGCAATGCGGTTGGCGAGCCATTCCACATAGGGACCAGCCTGACCGGGCTCGAAGGCGCGGTTCAGATAGCCCCAGCGCTCCGCCGTGTCGGCATCCATGTCAATGCCGCCCATGATCACTTCCATCGCCCGGTTGCGGCCAATGATGCGGGGCATGCGCTGGGTGCCGGTGCCGCCGGGCAAAATGCCAAGGGGTACTTCCATCTGGTTGACGAAGGTCTTGCCGCGCACCCCAAAGCGCATGTCGAAGGACATGGCCAGTTCCGAGCCGCCGCCGCCCACGCGGCCCTCGATCTGGGCGATGGTGACCTTGTTCATCAAGCGATAGCGCTCGCACATATCGTGATAGAACGCGTTGGCGTAATCCTCGTGCTTGGGCTCGCCTTCGATAGGGAATTCGAGGATCGAAGACACGTCGAAATGGGCAATGAAGAATTCTGGGTTAGCACTGCGGAGCACGAACACTAGCAGGTTGTCATCTGCCTCAAGCTCGAGCGAGAGACGCAGCAGGTCTTCAAAGAGCGGCTTGGTAATGAGGTTCACTGGTGGATTGTTGATGGTGGCATAGGCCACCCGCCCGCGAACTTGAACGGACAGGGTCGTGTAATTCTCGTACGCCATATTTTTCTCCCTCATGTCCCGGCTGTGGCCGGATTTTTTTTCAGCCGTTGATGTCGGTCTTTGAAGTGGTCCTACGAAAAATTCGTGGGCGCGCAGTGCCACAGTACAGGAAATCCAGACGCGCTTTGGCGAACCTGAGTGGCGAAATCGAAGGTCATGTGGCGGGCAAACGCCACTGCTATCGCCGCGCCGTCTGGCCTATGCAGGGTCATTTCGGCGCCCTGCACCGTTGACGGGGGCACGCTTCACAAAGCCGACGACGAGCAACGACCACCCGGCAATCAGTCCGAGTGCCGCGCCGATGTGCGTGAGTTTGACGACCAATTCTTGCCATGGTGCGCCGCTGGTGGCGCCTGCCTGAGCTGCCGCAATGGGCAACATCTGTGCTGTTCCCCACCACGCATTGGCAACCTCGGACAGGACCATCGCCCATGTCAACCACGCCGATAGCAGCATCACCCAGACCGACTTGCGCCCGACACTGTGGGGCAGCGCCAGCAGCAGCGTTGCCAAGACTATGAACAACATGCCGTTGGTTTCAAACTGGATGTGTGCGGCCAAGGCGAGCCTTGGGTAGGGTGTATTTGGCACGACCAGGCCCCACACCAATCCGATTAGCACGAGCATCAGGCCGTGAATCAGAATCTGCCGACTGCTGTTTTGAACGCTCATGAGTGTTTTCCTCTTGATTCGTGTCGCGACACCGAGTCCGTTGCAAGCCAACGCTCAACCGCCGGCGCGGAATATGGGCGAACGGCTGAGATGTGCATAGGCGATAGGGAGAATAGCCCGCAAAACTATCAGGAGGCTAGATTGCGGGTTTGATAATCGAACCGCCCCGAGTTTGCCGGAGACCGTTGGTGTGGATGCCAGACGGCTGAACGGTCGTTCGGCTGGCACCCATGGGCATCCGAGGTGCCCTTTGCCTACCGATGCTATAAATCAACGGCCCGATTGGTCCTAGCGTGAGCTGCGGCTTTGAATGGCGAGAATTTTATCTGCTTGCGGACTTCGACCTTTTGCCTGACCCCGGCCCGCAGAGAATGACGGCCCGGAGAGCGCGAAATAGGGTCGGTAGCAGGCCGGACGGCGCATCGGCGAAGTCCGCAACCTGCTGCACGTACCGCCAACAACACGCGGGAACTCCCACACGCAGGCATTAAAAAACCCCAACGGCAACCCGTTGAGGTTTTTAAATTGGTGGAGCTGAGGGGGATCGAACCCCTGACCTCTGCATTGCGAACGCAGCGCTCTCCCAGCTGAGCTACAGCCCCACACGGCTAGGGGCGGAAGTTTAACGGGCTGTTGCGTTCAACGCTAGCCTAGCGGGTGCCCAATGCGTTGCCGGTGTGTGTGTCGGGATGACATCATGCTCCTCGGTCTCTCCAGAGTTTTGATCATGGCTGCAATGTCCCCCCAATTGGGCCGGCTGCTGGATGGCGCGTCACCCATGTTTCCGGCCCTGCAGCGCGGTACGCTCACCACGCTGCAGGTGAATTTAGGCTATCGGTGTAATCAGGCCTGCCACCATTGTCATGTGGATGCGGGGCCGTTGCGTACCGAGGAAATGTCGTGGCAGACCGCCAGTTTGGCGTTGTCGTTTGCACTGGCGGCTGGGGTCAGCACGCTGGATATTACGGGTGGGGCGCCCGAGCTTAACGGCTGTTTTCGTCCACTGGTGCGGGCGGCGCGCGCGGCGGGGTTGGCGGTGATCGACCGTTGCAATCTCACGATCCTCGAGGAGCCCGGGCACGCCGATTTGGCTAATTTTTTGGCGCAAGAGCAGGTGCACGTGATGGCGTCGCTGCCGTGCTATGGGCCAGATAACGTGGATATTCAACGTGGCAAAGGGGTGTTTGAGAAAAGCATTCGGGCGCTGCGCACGCTTAACGCGCAAGGCTACGGTACGGCTGGCGGGGGCTTGGCGTTAGATTTGGTTTACAACCCATTAGGCCCCAGCTTGCCACCGCCACAAGCGAGTTTAGAGGCAACTTATCGCGCCGCACTCACGAGCCATTACGGCGTTCACTTCAATCGGCTGTTAACGCTGGCCAATATGCCCATTGCGCGTTTTCGGCACGCGCTGGAGCGTGACGGGCATTACGCAGATTATTTGCACTTGCTGGTGGCCAATTATCGTGAGGAGAATCTGGCTAACGTGATGTGCCGCAGCCTGTTAAGTGTTGATTGGCGTGGCTATGTGTACGACTGCGACTTTAATCAAATGCTGGGAATGCCCGCTGGCGGGACGGGTGCGCCCAGGCATCTTTCAAGCCTATTGGCGGAGACGCTCTCCGGCCAACCGATTACCGTGGGGCCCCACTGTTTTGGCTGCACCGCTGGCCACGGTAGTAGTTGCGGGGGCGCGCTGAGTCGCGCCTGATGCCGCTGGCCGTGCCTGCGTTGCTATCCCTGATCGTACCGGTGCTCAACGAAGCGCACGGTATCGTGGACTTATTAACCCCGCTCCAAGCTTGGCGGCTAGCGGGGGTAGAAATTCTCGTGGTGGACGGTGGCAGCACTGACGCCACGGTGGCGCACGCCACCGGTCTCGCCGATCAAGTCCTGATCGCACCGCCCGGCCGCGCGGCGCAAATGAACGCAGGAGCGGCGGCGAGCCGCGCCAAGTTACTGCTGTTTCT
>CAIPNE010000675.1 GCA_903866355.1 uncultured Gammaproteobacteria bacterium | reverse complement strand
CATGAGTTCAGTTGTTATTCTCAGAACGGAGAAGACGGTCTGATTCTGCATCTCCTCGCCGCGGTAGGCGCCGTAGACCACTACATTGTGGAAATTGGCACCGAGGACGGGCGCGAATGTAATAGCGCGAACTTGGTGCTCAATTTTGGCTGGCGCGCCTGCTTGGTCGAAATGGACGCCGCCGCCGTCAACCGTGCGCGACCCTATTTCGCCGGCTTGGGCGCGGCGGATCGCATCTGTTTACTGAATGCGTGCGCCACCCCGGAGAATATCAACGAGCTCTTGGCGCAGGCCGGCGCGCCGGCCCATATCGACGTCCTTTCAATCGACATCGACAGCCACGATTACTGGTTATGGCAGTCCATTGAGGCCGTTAATCCTCGACTAGTGGTGATCGAATACAACGCGGCGTTTGGCCCGGATCGCGCCCTCACTGTGCCCTATCCGGTGCCAGTGACCGACGGCCCGCTGCGGCGTTATTACCACGGCGCCTCGCTGACCGCGCTGGCCCGCTTGGGCGCCCGCAAAGGCTATGTGCTGGTGGGTTGCGACACGCGGGGCGTTAACAGTTTTTTTGTTCGTCGCGATTTGGCCAGCGCCGCCCGACTGCAAGAAGTGACCCCGCAGCAGGCGTTTCGCGTGCACCAGCGGCGTTCGCGCTATCGGGATCAGGCTGCGCAGTGGCAGGCGCTGGAAAATCGGCCGCTGGTCACTATTGACTGAACGCGTGCCGGGCTTGCCGCAACACTTAAACGCTGCCACGCGGCGTTGTTGATCCGGCGCGCCAGCGCCTATCACCCCACTTTATAAGGTGGATGCCCAGCCGGTCCTAAGCGTGCCTGCGGAACGCCTCAACGGGGTGGCGCGAACAGGGGCAGATATCTCGCCAGCACGTGTGACCACAAGAATTCCTGTGCGCGGGCTTGGGCCGCCACACCTAAACGCTGCCGCCACGCGGCGTCGTTGAGCAGGCGCACGATCGCCGTATACACCGCCTCGTCATCATCGCCTCGGCAGGTCAGACCGGTTTTGTTGTCGATCACGGCTTCGGCCGCACCGCCCGCGATGCCGGCCACCGCGGGCAGACCAAACCAAGCCGCCTCGATAAACGCAATGCCAAAGCCTTCCACATCGTCGCCGAGACTGCGCCCGGGCAACACAAATAAATCGCTGGCGGCCAGATAGGCATTGCGGGTGGCGTCGCTGGCATCGCTGATGAGATGCACATGGTGGGTCAGGGCGTTGGCTTGGATGCTCGCCGCCAAGGCCGCACGCTGCGAGCCATCGCCAATAATCGAATACATCAGCGTGGGAAACTGCGCGATGAGGCGGGGCAGAATTCGCAACACGGTATCGATGCCTTTGCGTGCCTCTAGTCGCCCCACGCTAATCAGACGGGGCGTGCGATTGGCGAGCGCCAGTTCAACCTCTTGGCTACGCGCCGGTGACACCACAGCGGGGGCTACCAGACCCGGATGGATCACCCGTAACTGCGCCAGATCCGCTAGCCAGGGGGCCACCCGTTGTGCTGTGGCGTGGGAATTAGCCACCACGAATGTCGCCTTGGCATAGGCCGCCGTGATGCGCCGGGTCTTGGCGTTTTGCACCGGGCTGCTGGGCACTTCGGTGCCATGCGCGAGGCAAATAATGGGTGGTCGTCCGGCCATCTTATCGAGCCGCAGGCACTCCAGACTTTTCCACGAATCGGCGATGACACCTCGACATTGCGGCTCGGCCAGCAAGCGCGCCAGCGTGTGGGCCTTGCGCCAACGGCGCCAGGGTTTGAGGCCACCAAAACGCTGCGTGGAAAATGGTTGGGCGCGGTCAAACGCGACACTTTGGGCATCGCGGCTGGCATCGGCCAATACCTGCACCGGCAGACCGTTTTGCGCGAGGCATTCGGCGAGGGCGTGCATGAGATGCT
>CAIPNE010000674.1 GCA_903866355.1 uncultured Gammaproteobacteria bacterium | reverse complement strand
GTGCCCGCCGACCAACTCTTAGACGCAGCCCTCGCCGTGGCGGCAGGCATCGCCGCTAATAGCCCAGTCGCCGTGCAGGCAGTGAAAGCCCATATCAGTGAAGGTTTCGCGCTGGCCACGCTGGCCCGCGAAGCCGCCGAGCAATTGCAGGGTGACCGGGTGCGCGAGAGTGCTGACTTTGCCGAAGGCGTGAGCGCTTTCCGCGAAAAGCGTGCGGCGCGCTATGAGTAAGCCCCCAGCGGACGCGCCGTCTAAACCGCTGAGCCGTACCATCCCCGCGTTGCTGGCCGAAATGGTGGCACGCGCGCCCGACCACCCGCTGCTGGTGGGCGATGACGTGCGGCTGAGCTACGCAGAGTTTGCCGCCGCCGTGAGCATCGCGGCGCGCGCCCTGCACGCGCACGGCGTAGGTGCCGGCGACCGCGTTGGCATTCTCATGGGTAACCGTCCCGAATGGCTGGTTATCGACTTCGCCGTGATGAGTCTTGGCGCCATCGCCGTGGGGCTCAACACGTGGGCCACGCCGCATGAGTTGGTCTATCAACTCGATCACGCCGGCGTGCGGCTGTTGTTTATTGAACCCCAATTTCGCACGACCGATCTCGTGGCACTGGTGGCGCAGGCGCGGACGCTGGGCCAAGGTTTGCCGCGCCTCACCGCGGTGGTGTGTGTGGGCAGCCAGCCACCGGCTGGGGTCACTGCGTATGGCGATTTTTTGGCGCGCGCGGTCACGGTGGCGCCCGACATCGTGAGTGCTGCCAGCCAACGAGTGACCCCGCGGCAGGTGGCTTGCCTGCTCTATACCTCGGGTTCCACCGCGCTCCCGAAAGGGGTGCCGCTGTTGCACGGCGGGTTGATCGACAACATGTGGGAAATTGGCGAACGCCAGCAACTGGTGCCCGCTGATCGGCTGTGGCTAGCGGTGTCGCTGTTTTGGTCTTTGGCCTGTGTTAACGCGTTATTTGCCGTAGTGACCCACGGTGCGACGATTATCTTGCAGGCGCATTTCGAGGCCGGTGAGGCCTTACGTTTGATCGAGGCAGAACGTTGTTCGGTGTTTTATGGCACGCCCAATATGGCGCTGGCGCTGTGGGAACACCCCGCCCGCAGCCAGCACGATCTGAGCACGCTGCGCACGGGGGTGACCATTGGTACGCCGGCCCAAATCGAGCGCGTAGCCGCGCTAGGCGTGCAGGCTATTTGCAATGTGTATGGCCTCACCGAAGCCTATGGCAACTCCAGCGTGACCGATGCGCGTGAGCCACTGGCGCGGCGCGTACTCACCGTGGGTCGCCCACTGGCGGGCGTGGAAATCAACATCCTCAGCCCCGAGGGCGAGCCACTACCGCCAGGCGAAGTGGGCGAAATTGCCCTGCGCGGGAATCTCACGCCGGGCTATTGGCACGATGCGGTGCGCACGGCAGAGGTTTTTACGCAGACCGGGTTTTTTTGCACCGGCGACTTGGGTTTGTTGGATGACGAGGGCTATCTCTATTACCGGGGACGGCTCAAGGAGATGGTAAAAACCGGTGGCATTAATGTGGCGCCGGCCGAGGTAGAGGAGATTCTCGCCGCCCATCCCGCGGTGGAATTAGCGTTCGTAGCCGGCATTCCCGATCTGCGCCTAGACGAGGCCTTGGCGGCCGTTATCGTGCTGCGCACGGGTGCTGCCGCCACGGCCGAAGAACTGGCGCTGCACTGTCGAACGCGCTTGGCCGCCTACAAAACGCCGCGCCAAATTCGTTTTGTGCAGGCTGCTGACTTACCGTTAACGACCACCGGCAAGCTGCAGCGTAACCGGCTGTCGAGCCTATTCGGGGCTGAAGGGGATGTTTGATGGCGGGCCGCGCTGCGGCCTTAGGCTCGGCAGGGCGCTGAGCAAAGTCAGGGCGCGGCGATGCGCAGGGTCGATTTTTCCTAGGTAGCGGGAGCTGCGATTGGGCACATGTCCTAGGTGTTGATTGCTCTGTCGTATTACCTCACCAGCCTCTACTGGCTGTGGGTGACGGCCGTGGCTGGCTTGTTACTCGAGATTGTCTATTTTCAGACCTCGGGTGGTGCCCTATCCACGGGCATGTGCTGGGATGTGGTTCTTATCCTCATCAATCTCCAGCAACTCAAACAAATGGCCGACGCGCAATTGCTCCCTCAGGGTGTACTCTCCAGCCTGAAACCGGTGCCGCTCGCGCGGCTGGTCACCGCGGATTACTGGTGCCGCTTGGAACCGGGTTGGGTGTTAGCCACGTCAGGGGAATGAGTCACCTAACGGGTGCTGATCTGCGAAGGACCGGCGCTGGTTTCGGCCAAG
>CAIPNE010000673.1 GCA_903866355.1 uncultured Gammaproteobacteria bacterium | reverse complement strand
TCAGAAATTCATCTAGGCCTAGGGTCTTGGCTTTCTTGTCCGCGGTCTGCAGACGCGCGCTGCTGAGCGCGTCGAGGCCGGGCGGTAGTCCATTGATTGAATCTGCCATTTGCTTGTTCCTTACTGCTGGCCGATCGCCAAGGTACGCGTCAGCATTTGCTTCGACGCATCCATGATTTCGATATTGGTTTGATAGCTACGCGAGGCGGAAATCATATTGGCCATTTCCTCGATCACGTTGACGTTCGACATAAACACATAACCCTCGCTGTCGGCCAGCGGGCTACCGGGTTGGTATTCACGACGCAACGGCGCCTGACTCTCCACGATGCCCTGTACCTCAACGCCGATTGCCGCGTCATCGCCACTGTCAGAAAGTTCGTCGAACAGCGGTGCAAACACCGGTTGGCGCGCCCGATAGGTGGTGTTGATACTGCTGCTCGTGGTGTTGGCGTTGGCCAGATTGCTAGCGGTGGTGTTCAGGCGCAGGCTTTGCGCAGCCAGGGCGGTACTCGCCGTATTCATCACACTAAAAAGTGACATATTTATTCTCCCCGAATGGCGCTCAGCAAACCGCTGAGGCTACCTTCGATAAAACGCACACTGGCTTGATAGCGCATGGCGTTGTCCAAAAAGCGTGAACGTTCGCCTTGCACATCCACTGAATTCTGGTCCAGCGATGCTTGCGTTGGGGTCCGATACTGGACGTCGATACCATCCAGCGACGCATCACCCAACACGTGGCCAGCCAGTTGCGTACCCGTGGTGCGCAGTTCGGTGTCGTTGCCGCCGATGGCTTGTTCCAGGGCCGCGTTGAAATCAAAATCACGCGCCTGATAGTTAGGGGTATCTGCATTGGCCAAGTTGCCGGCGATAAGCTCCGCCCGCTGGGCACGCAGTAGCGCTGCCTGCGGGTGAATGCCCAGAGCGGTATCGAGATTAAACATGCAGCCCCCTTCTTTCTTTGCCGTTGCAAGCTTTAAAGCGAAACTCGTGCCAAACCCTTAATGGCCAATTAACCGATTGTTTTATCGTATTTTTTTTCGAAGCGTTACCGGCGCGATGCGGCCAGTTCATGCCGAATAAGCGGCAAACTTTGCAGACAGGCGGCAAGCGGCAAGCACCGCGGCAAGCCGGCCGTCGAAGTCTGCCGGGGCCTTGGCCACGCAAAACGGGCGTGCACATCAGTGATGTGCGGCCACTGGCGCACACTGAAAGATTGCGTCGTGTAGGGAGGCAGCAGCTTGTTGCGCGAACGCGCGCGCTGCCCGGCTACCTTGGGTAGGCCACAGGGTGGGGAGAAAGCGCGCGAGTATTTAGACCGAAGGTCCTAGAAGCGCGGTGTGGGAGTAGTCGCTGCGTGTGGCCTCACGCGGCGCGGCCAAAGCCGCCGCGTGGGTTAACTCGCAAGCAAAAACCCGCGCTTAGCCGCGGATGTCTTTCGAGGTTAGCGCGGAACCCACGTTGACGACGGACATCACCACAGCGGCGAGGTCGTCGGGTTCGAATTTAGCAACCAATTTATTAGCGCCTACCGAATTGGCCATCGAATCGTTGAAACTGCCGCTCAGCGAAGTGTGCAAACAAACGTAAAGATCTTTTAGATCCGGATCGGCCTTGATGGTCTTGGTCAGGGTGTAACCGTCCATTTGGGGCATTTCAATATCCGATAGGAGCATGGCAAACCGCTTCGTGATCGGCCCTTCGGCGGCATACGCTTTGAGCTTCTCAAACGCGGCCAGCCCATTTTCGGCGATTTCATATTCCACGCCCAACTGGTCCATCACGCGCATCATTTGCCGGCGCGCGACGGCGGAGTCGTCAGCGATAAATATTCGACGGGGAATGTCGTCGTTGGGGACGTTCTGCGCCAGAACCTCCTCGGAGACCTCCACTGACAGTCCCACAATTTCAGACAGCACACGCTCCACGTCGAGAATTTCCACCAATTGATTTTCCAAGGTGGTGACGGCGGTTAAATAGTTGGCATTGCCGATGCCGGCCGGTGGTGGCTTGATGTCATCCCAGCGCAGGTTAACGATGCGTAGCACCTGCTGTACCAAATATCCCTGCACATGGCCGGAATATTCGGTGACAATCACAAATTCGTCAGGCGTGCCCTTGCTGGCACCCTGTCCCAGCACGGCGGCGAGGTCGATAACGGTGATGGTTTGGCCACGGGCGTGAAAAACGCCCCGCATCTGGTAGTGAGAATGCGGAATTGGGCGCAGCGGTGGGCACTTCAGCACCTCACGCACTTTGAAAACGTTGATTCCGAAAATCTGATTGCTGGTGAGACGGAACAGCAGTAGCTCCAGCCGGTTCCGGCCAGCCAGCCGAGTCAAACGATCGACTCTATCGATTATCGACATGACGCGCTCCGCGATAGTCTTAGGTTGAGTTTTGCTTATCGCCCCTCGCCGGGAAAGCTTGAGCTAGCACACGGCACAACGCTTGCATTGTTTTGGGCTCACCACTCAAGAAGCCCTCCATGCAACGCCATTCCCTGCCGGCTCTCCTCGCGGTTTTCCTCAGTTTGAGCAGCGGCCAGGTACAGGCCATCGAGCAACCACTCGAGAGCATTCGCTCCGCGGTCAGCAACTTTCTGCAACAGGAAAGTGGCAAAAACGCGCAGGCAGTGCAGGTCGAAGTGGGGCGACTCGACCCGCGCCTACGTCTGGCCGCCTGCACTAGCCCGCTGTCGGTGTATTTGCCGCCGGGGGCGCACCTGCCCGGCAATACCTCGGTGGGGGTACGTTGCGACGGGGCAACCCCCTGGGCCTTGTTCGTCCCAGCCAGCGTTCGTCAAAAATTCGTCGTGGTGACGGCTGCCCAAACGCTCACGCGCGGCAAACTTCTGGCACCGGCCGACATTCGAGTTGAATCTCGTTACTTGATGAGCTTACCCACCGGTGCACTGGAAGACCCAGCCATGGTGGTGGGTCGGGTGGTGACACGGCAGCTGGCGACTGGTGCTCTGGTCACGGAGGGCGCGTTGCGTGAGGAGCGCGCGGTGCGCCGTGGGCAGACCGTAACGCTCTCGCTGGTGGCGGGTTCTTTAGTGATTCGAGTCGCGGGGACTGCGTTAAAGGATGGCGCGTTGGGTGACCGGATCACGGTACGTAACAGCACTTCTAACCGAGTGGTAGAGGGTGTCATCATAGAAGCCGGGGTGGTTGAAGTGGGTTCGACGCGGCCAACCGCCCAAACTAACTGAGTGTCAGCGACACGCATGAGCGTCTCTCTATATATTAATCGCCATTATTTTAAAGTGTCTCGTAAGTGCAGCCGCTAAGCTGCTTAATACCAGACGGAGTCAAAAACATGGTTTCTGAAATCAATAGCGCCACCTCTAGCAACGCCGCGGCAGTAGCGGCCTTAGAATCGCGCGTGCTGAAGACCAATGCGCAACAAGCTGTCACAACGCCGGCCATACCGAGCAGCAAAGAGGGCATCGACCTCACCAATCTCGCCAGCCGGCTGCGCGATCTCACGCAATCGGTGGCAGACCAGCCGATCGTCGACAAACAGCTAGTGACAGAATTTCAAAAGGCGGTTAACGACGGCACTTATCGCGTCGATCCACCGGCCATCGCGGATAAACTCGCCAGCTTCGAGGCGCTGCTGACCACCGGCCCGAGTCAGCGCTAGATGAGCACAACACCGGCAGCCCGCGAGACCCTGCAGGCGCTGCTGGTGGACTTTGAGCGTACGCTGGCCCAAGAGTACGAAGCCCTGCGCACCCGCAATGTGGAGGCACTCGAAACCGCCGTTACCCACAAACGCGAACTGACCCTCGCCATCAGCGAGACCGGCAGCCAATGCGACCTCAGCGCTCTGGGCACCGATAACACCGACAATCTAGACGGCCCCGAACAAGCCTACTGGACGGAGATCCGCGCGTTAGTTGAACGTTGCGCGGTGGCCAACCGGACTAACGGGGCGGCGGTAAAAACCGGTAAAACTTTCACCAATGCCTTGCTCGATCTGATCAGCGGCCGACCTGCTGGCGAAAGCCTGTACGACGCGCGTGGCCGCGTTGGTCAAGGAGGCCGACCGCCCAGAACCTGGGAGAGTGCGTAAGTTAGCCTTGGATACCGCACGTGCCTGAGCGATCTATCTTTAACTGGTTCTCCCGCAAAAAGCCCGCAGACGGCGCGCGGGCAACCCCTATGGGCGGTGGGAACAAACCCCATGATCCCGAAATCTACCTCGTGCTGCGGCGGGTTTTTAGCGAGCACACGCTGCTGACCATCCGCCTTGGTGAGCAGCCAGAACCCTACACCAGCGCTATTCTTGAGTTGGTCCCCGAGCAACATTATTTGGTGCTGGACGAACTAACCCCTAGTTCTGGCCACGCGCTCGTGAGCAATGGCGCCGTGTTCCAGGTGCGCGCAGCGGTGGATGGCATTGACCTGCGCTTCACGGCCACGGTGCTGCAAATCGGCGAACAAAACGCCCTGCCCTATTACAAAGTCTCTTTCCCGACGGTCATCGACTACCCACAGCGGCGGCGGCAGTACCGTGTCACGGTACCCAGCAACCGTGGCTTCGAGGTGGAATTTCGGATGTCCGATGGGCGGCAACTGGAGGGCGAATTGGGCGATATGTCGGTGGGCGGATTTTGCGCACGAATTCGCACCGGTGTTTTAGAACCGACGCACGACGCCGGTCAACGGGTCACTTGCCGACTGCTGGTACCCAACGCCCAGCCGATTATCGTTGAGGTTGACATGCTCCACATCGACGCCCAACCACCGCCCAGAGTGCAGCGAGCGCGGGTGCGGTTTACCCACAACATATCGCCCACCACGGAGCGCCGCGTGGCGCAGTTCTGTGCCGAACTAGAACGCACGCAGCGCCAATTGCGCTAGCGGCGCTGGCTTTCAAGCCAGCGGTAGGCGCGGTAAAACGGCTAATAACGCGGCGTGCCGTTGCACGTCGGCAGGTTCATCAATGTCGTGCCGTAGCGGCAGTTCACGCACAACCAGACCCCGCGTCGCGCAGCGCTGCAACGTCCGTGCAGACACCTGCGCAGTCCCCCACGGCAACGACTCAAACAGGGTTGGCTGATCGCGGTTCATCCCAATAAGCCAATAGCCGCCATCAGCCACCGGGCCTAGCACCACATCACAAGCCCCCTGCAAGTGCGCGCCAGCGTGGCGTAAATCCTCTAGGTGGTTATCCACGACATCGCTGCCCATGAGCAACGCACTGGCGTGGCAGGCCAAAGCGTCGGCCAACGCGGCACGCATACGCGTACCCAAATCCCCGGTCTGCTGGAGGACCACGTCAAAAGATGCCGCGGCGGGGAGCTGTTGAAAATAAATCTGCGAGGGCACGTCTGCGCAGGCGAGATAGCGCGGTCCAGGCCACTGCGCTGCTAGCCGCAACGCATGGCCTAGCAGGGCGGCATAAATGTTTACCGCCCCGCTCGCCCCCAGCCCCACCGCGAGGCGGGTTTTTACCGCGCCAAGGCGCGGCGCACGCGCAAAGACAATCAGCGCGGTACGCGCCACACTCATCGGACTTGCCGGTACCAATGGGCTAGGCGGCTAGGCGGTGCGCCTAAAAAATACGCCAAGCGTAACCCCCACATCAGCCCGATGGTGCGCCACGCCCCCCCCTGCTCCCAACGGCGCGCAGAAGTCAGCACCCGCAAACGCAGCGCTAGAGGCGCCAGTTGGCGGCGCAACTTGGCCGACAGCGCGAGGTCTTCCATCAAGGGAATGAGCGGAAAGCCGCCGCAGGCCGTAAACAGCTCGCGGCTGACAAACATGGCTTGGTCGCCGGTGGCGATCCCGGTGATGCGCGAGCGCAGATTCATCAACGTGCCCACCAGCCACAACAGCGCACGTGGGCTATCCAGCCGCACATCGAAACGCCCCCACAGCGGGGCGACGCCTGCCGCAAGTTGGCACAACACGGGCAGTGCTGCGGCTGGCAGCCTGGTATCCGCGTGCAGAAACAGCAGTAACTTGGCGCGGCTCGCCGCCGCTCCTGCGTTCATTTGCGCCGCGCGGCCGGGCGGTGCGATCAGGACTTGATCGGCGAGACCGGTGGCGTGCGCCACCGTGGCGTCGGCGCTGCCACCGTCCACCACGAGAATTTCTACCCCCGCTAGGCGCCAAGCCTGGAGTGGGGTTAATAAGCCCACGATGCCGTGCGCTTCGTTGAGCACCGGTACGATCAGGGATAGCAACGCAGGCATGGCCAGCGGCGTCAGGCGCGACTCAGCGCGCCCCCGCAACTACTGCCGTGGCCCGCGGTACAGCCAAAACAATGAGGCCCCACGGCAATCGGCTGGCCGGAGAGCGTCTCCGCCAGGAGACTTGAAAGATGTCTGGGCGCACCCGTCCCGCCAGCGGGCATTCCCAGCATTTGATTAAAGTCGCAGTCGTACACATAGCCACGCCAGTCAACACTTAACAGACTGCGGCACATCACGTTAGCCAGATTCTCGTCACGATAATTGGCCACCAGCAAGTGCAAATAATCTGCGTAATGCCCGTCGCGCTCCAGCGCGTGCCGGAAACGCGCAATGGGCATATTGGCCAGCGTTAAC
>CAIPNE010000672.1 GCA_903866355.1 uncultured Gammaproteobacteria bacterium | reverse complement strand
GGGCCCGCCAGCGCGTGGGTGAAATCCAGCACTTTATAGCCATCAAGGATGTGTTTAGGGGGCATAAGGCTAGACTCCGTTGCTACAATCGGGCCCGTGAGGGATTTCAGCCCGCTTGGGATCGCACGAGTTCGCGGCGTTCCGCACGTTCGTACCTCAAGGCTGGGGTGTTGATGATGTCGGTCAATTCGGGCGCGTTAAGCGCGACCGCGATGCGTTCTGCGCTCACCTCGCCATAGGCGGTGCCGCGCTGCCGGGGCACGCGGCCAGCCGCCGCCACCATCGCCAGCATTTCTTCGGGGCTGGTTTCTTGCCCATGCGCCGCGCCAGCTGCGCGGGTAATGCTTTCGTTCATCAGCGTGCCGCCTAGGTCGTTCACGCCCGCAGCCAAACACGCCACCACGCCTTGATGTCCCATCTTGACCCACGAGGCCTGGATATTGGTAATCACCGGATTGAGCGCCAGTCTGGCGACCGCGTGCATCAGGATGGCTTCACGGAAAGTGGGTCCCTGACGGGCGCGGCCCTTAAGGTACAACGGCGCCTCCATGTGCACGAAAGGCAACGGCACAAATTCGGTAAAGCCGCCGGTTTCTTCTTGCAAAGCCCGCACGCGCAGCAAATGCCGCGCCCAGTTTTCGTAGCGATCTACGTGGCCGTACATAATGGTGGCCGTGGTGCGAAAACCCACTGCGTGGGCCGTGCGCATCACTTCCAGCCACTGCGCCGTGTTGATTTTATCCGGGCAGAGGATGCGTCGGACCTCGTCGTCGAGGACTTCAGCGGCCGTTCCTGGCAGCGTGCCCAAGCCCGCGGCTTTGAGTCGAATGAGAAATTCTTTGAGCGGCACACCCAAGGTAGCCGCACCCTGCCAGACTTCCAGCGGCGAGAAAGCGTGCACGTGGATATCTGGCTCTGCGGCCTTAACGGTCGCGAGGATATCGAGGTAGGTCTGCCCGGTGTACTGCGGATGAATGCCGCCCTGCATACACACTTCTGTCGCGCCCCGCTGCCAAGCTTCGTTAACCCGCCGACTAATTTCTTCGGCATCTAAATCGTAGGGCTTGCCGCGCAGATTCTCCGAGAGCTTGCCTTTGGAGAAAGCGCAGAACTGGCATTTGAAATAGCACACGTTGGTGTAATTAATATTGCGGTTCACCACATAGCTTACCGACTCGCCCACGGTCGCCCGCCGCAGGGCATCCGCAGCCTGACAAACATGGCTGAAGTCTTCGCCCCGGGCCGCAAATAACTGCGCGATGTCCGCTTCGAGCAGGCGTTCGCCGGCGGTAGCGCGGGCGCAAATCTCGCTCACCCAACCCGACACCCGCTGCGGTGGCCGGCCGATTAGCGCGAGTTCTTCCGGATCAGGGATGGCCGCAACGCCAGGGCACCAAGCGTTGGTGCGCGGCAATCCGGCGCCGTCGATGGCTTGCAACACCGGCGTGCGGAAACGCGCATCCAGCCACTGCTCGCCCGCATGCGCGTAGGCGGGGTAGATGGTTAGCCGCTCATGTAAGAACTTGCCGGCTTGCGCTGTGGCCAGGGTTAAGTCGGTGAGGTGCGGCCAGGGTGCTTCGGGATTGACAAAATCGGGGGTCAGCGGCGACACCCCACCCCAGTCGTTAATACCCGCCGCGACCAGTTGCGGCAACACCCCAGGACTTAAATTGGGGGGGGCCTGCACGCTCATTTGCGGGCCAAAAATGAGGCGGGTGACGGCGAGCGTCCACAGCATTTCGTTGAGATCAGGTTCCGGCGCATTGGCCATGCGCGTGTCGGGCTTGGCACGGAAATTCTGAATGATGATTTCTTGAATGTGCCCGTATTGGGCGTGGATGCTGCGAATGGCCAGCAACGACTCCACGCGCTCCAGGCGGGTTTCGCCAATGCCAATCAGGATGCCGGTGGTGAAGGGCACTTTGGCCCGCCCCGCTGCCGCCAGCGTGGCGAGGCGCACCGCGGGGACTTTGTCCGGCGACCCGTGATGGGGCTGGCCTTTTGCGGTGAGTCGCTCGGCGGCCGACTCCAGCATGATACCCATGCTGGCCGAGACCCCGCGCAGCGTCGTCAGTTCTGCGGGGCTGAGCGTGCCGGGATTCAAATGCGGCAACAGGCCGGTTTGGGTAAAGACGGCTTCGGCGCACGCGGCAAGGTAATCGAGAGTCGAGGCGTAGCCCATTTTCTGCAAGGCATCGCGGGCCGTTTTATAGCGCGCTTCGGGGCGTTCACCCAGGGTGAACAACGCCTCTTTACAGCCCAATTCCGCACCGGCACGCGCCACCGCCAGCACTTGCTCGAGCGTCAGGTAGGGCGCGCCAATGCGCTTGGGTGCTTTGGCGAACGTGCAGTAATGGCACACGTCGCGGCACAAGTGGGTGAGCGGAATAAAAACTTTTTTGGAGTAGGTCACCACATTGCCAAAGCCCTGATCGCGCAGCGTGCTCGCGGCGGCTAACAAGCTGGGCATATCGGTGGCACCAGCCAGCGCGATCGCTTCGGCATCGCTAAGATTCTGACCAGCACCAGCGCGGGCAATTAGGGCTTCAATCATTCTGGAATATTTCCTTGCGCGCGTGCCGGGCTTATAGGTTCCATTGTCCGCCCGCGCTGACTATTGGTCGCGGTGCGAGGCGGGACAACACATCGTGTTCTAGCAGCAATGCAATCGTAGCAATGGGTAATTCGTAGGCCAACAACCGTCGCAGGTCGTCTGGTGTGTCCACATCTAAGGCCAATCCAGGGGCTCGGACAACTTGTACCCGCGCACCGGCCGCGACGGCCGCGGCCCGGTGAGCTTCGAAGCTGCGGCGCCCAAAACGGAAAGTCAGCAAGTCTGGGGGCGACACGGCAATGGCGTTGGTGCCGTAGCCCGCCTCGTCCGACACCAGCGTCACCGCGGGCGCCCAGCCATGGCGGGCCACGACTTGATCGATCTCCGCGCTCCGCGCTAAGGGCACGTCGGTGGGCAGCATCAAAAGGGAGTTCACGTTTTGTTCGCGCAAATAGCGCGCACCCTGCAACACCGCCTTGGACAAGCCCGGCTCCGCTTCCGGGAGGACCACCACGCCGAAGCGCGCAGCGATTGGGGCCACCGCTTTCTCGCGGGTGACCACCACCACCCCACTGATGCGTGCACAGCCCGCGAGCGTGGTGAGGAGGTCTGTGAACATGGCGCGCGCCAGCAAGGCCCGCTCGCCCTCGCTTAAAATGGTCGACAGGCGTCGCTTGGCGAACGCGAAGGGTTTAACCGGCACTACCACCCACATTGTTTTGGCGCCTCCTTTGCGATGCGTTGCTGGTGTTTGCGCCGCTATTTTGCTGCGCTGCGTAGATCCTCCGCGAACTGGCACATGACGCCCGCGAGGTGAATTTTATCGGCCAACGTTAGCATGACGCTAGGGGTGGCGATAGCCGCGTGACCCGATTCCCGGAGCGGGCCAAGCAGGGCCTGATCTTGCTCATCGATCACATAGCCGGTGAGCAAATCCCCGTAGTGTTGCGCCACGGCAAGCGCGCTGGCCGGCACCTCGAGTTCTGCCATCATTTTGGCCGTTGGCCCTTTGATAGCGAGGCCCGCCACGATAGGCGACACGGCAATGATTGGCACACCGCTGGCCCGCATCGCCGCCTGCACGCCCGGGATCGCCAGAATCGGATCGATACTCACATAGGGATTCGACGGGCACAAAAAGATCCCGGCGAGCGCCGGATCGGCGAGCCAGTCCAGCAGTTGCGGTAATGGCCGTGCCGCCGCCGCGTCGCGAAATTCAAAGCCCGTCACCGCCGGGGCACAGCGATCGCGCACAAAATAATGTTGGAACGCCAATGGCCCGTTGAGCGTGTGAACGATAGTGGGCACCGGCTCCTCACACATGGGCCACACCGAGTGTTGAGTACCCAACGCGGCGTTCAGCTTTTGGGTGATGCTGCTCAAGGGTTCGCCCGCCCGCAAGCGCTCGCTGCGCAACACATGCACCGCCAGATCCCGATCGCCCAGGTTAAACCAGCTCTCGCCACCCAGCGCGCGCAGTGTTTCGATGAAGCGCCAACTTTCGTCGCGCCGGCCCCAGCCCAATTCCACATTGGATTCTCCCGACAAGGCATACATCAGGGTGTCGAGATCCGGGCTTATGTGTAGCCCTAAATGGGTGAAGTCATCGCCCGTGTTGACCAAAAACGCTAGCTGCGAAGGCGGCAGAATATGCGCTAAGCCAACCCCAAGCTTGGCCCCGCCTACCCCGCCGGTGAGGGCCAGATATTTGGGCGCAGCGCTCATCGAAACATATCCTCAGCCAGCGGGCGGATGAGGTCGCGGGCCGTTTGGGTCGCATCCTCGGCTGGCAGCCCCTGCACCAGTACGGCGGGTGTGCGCTGAATGCTTTCCCCCATGAGCAGACAAGCCGTGGCGGCCAGGGAGTCGGCGCGGTTGATCACGGTGACTTTGAGCTCGCGCCCATACAGGTCGTTGGTGCCGCGGAGGTCGTCTAGTACCGTGATCCCCGCACAGCCGATCGCCCCCCCGATGGTGCCTAGCCGCCACGCGCGGTTCATGCTGTCAGCAATGATGACGCCCACCGCACGCCCCGTGCGGGCCAGAATAGTTGCCCGCAACTGCGCCGCCGAGCGGTCTGGGTCAACGGGTAGCAGGAGCGCGCATTCGCCTTCCCCGTGATCCACGTTGGATTGATCAATGCCCGCATGCGCGCCCACATTACCCAAACGATGCCGCACGATGAGCACGCCCGGACGGGTGCGCAGGATTTCCGTGGACTCATCCAGAATCAGCTGCACCAGTCGCGGGTCTTTGTCGGTCTCCCCGGCCAGCTCCACCGCGCGCGGCGAGGCGGTCACGGTGTCCAGACGCACTAGCCGCCCTTCGGCCTTAGAGACAATTTTTTGCGCGACCACGAGGACATCCCCATCGCCCAGCGCGACGGGCGCACGGGCTAGCGCCGCCAGCAGGATGTCGGCCAAATCGTTCCCCGACTCAATCATGGGGATATCCGGCAGCACCTGGAAACGCAGTTGTGAGGACAATGACATGGAGAGGATCGCTCCTAGCGCGAGGCTTGGCGTCGCGGGTGTTAATGAGGGCTGGGGCAGGGTTTCGATATTCCCCGCCAAGGGATTTCTGAAGTACCATCCGCGCGGTTCACGCAGTGGCCCGACGCTAAATTATTCTACCCATTCGGCGCGTGGACAATAGCAGCGGCGCGGCCTATCCACCCCACCCCATTAGGGGCACGACCCCGCACCGCGCGCGCGGCAGCGAACGCGCCCCCCAAAAGCCCGCCTCGGCGTGAAGGAGACCTCCCAATATGAACGCACCACTGACGTCTTCTGCGCTGGGCACAGCGTTCGCCCTGCAGGCACAGTTACAAAAACTCGTCGACCACGCTTGGTCAACCCTGCGCGCCCAACTAGAGGCCCGCGGGGCCTGGGCCGAGGTTATCGACGACGCCCAGGTCGTGTGCTATGAGCTCGCTTTCAGCAGCGCAGAAGTGCACGCCATGGGCGCGCTGCTGCGGTACGCCGAACGTTGCGGTGAGGCGGCCGATTTATCGCTAGAAACCCAGATGGCGCTCAGCTTTGCCGCCGATGTCATTGTTAAAGTCCGCCTGCGTTTCGAGCGCGTGCGCGAAGACTTAGATCTCCCCGCCGAGCTGCTATTGGGCGTCTTTGAGTCCCCTGCGCTGCGCGCCTATAGCCGCGCGTGGCTAGCCCCTGCCGCACTGGCCCAACTGGGCGCAGGCTTGCTGGCAGCCGGTCACTGCGGCCGCTCGATGCTGCCAGAAGACAAACAAATCATCGCCGCCAGCTGCGCCCGGGTGACCAACGAGGTGGTAGCACCGTACGCCGAGCGCATCCACCGTGAAGACCTCACCATTCCGGATGAAATTTTAAACGCCCTGAGCGAGTTAGGGTGTTTTGCGCTCTCCATCCCAGAGCGTTTTGGCGGCACCGCGCCGGAGAGCGGGCACGACAACTTGGCCATGGTGGTCGTCACCGAAGAACTCTCCCGCGGCTCGCTCGCGGCGGCCGGTAGCCCACTCACTCGCCCAGAAATTGTGGCGCGCGCGCTCTTGGCGGGCGGCGACGAGGCACAAAACGCCCGCTGGTTGCCCGGGATCGCGCGCGGCGAGCCGCTGTGCGCGATCGCCGTCACCGAACCCGACTGCGGTTCAGACGTGGCCGCCGTGCGCCTGCGTGCTAGTCCCACGCCCGGTGGTTTTTTACTCAACGGCGCCAAAACCTGGTGCACCTTTGCCGGACGGGCGCAGTTGCTGCTGGTGTTGGCCCGCACCAACCCCGATCCCGCTGCGGGCCACCGCGGCCTGTCGCTGTTTTTGCTCGAAAAAACCACCACGGATGAGCACGCGTTTGAGTTCCGGCAAACCACCGGCGGCGTACTCGAAGGCCGGGCCATCCCCACGATTGGCTACCGCGGCATGCACTCCTACACGTTGTTTTTCGATAATGTCTTTGTGCCCGCAGAAAATCTGGTGGGCGGAGCCGACGCGGAAGGACGGGGCTTTTATCTGACCATGGCCGGCTTTGCCGGGGGCCGTCTGCAGACCGCCGCCCGCGCTTGCGGCTTAATGCGCGCGGCCTTCGACGCCGCCGCCCGCTACGCCCAAGACCGTAAAGTCTTTGGCAAACCGCTAGCCGACTATCAGCTCACGCTGGCAAAATTCGCTCTGCTCGGTGCCGCCCTGCGCGCCTGCCAGGAAATGACCTATGAAGTGGCCGCGCTGATGGATGCCGGGCAGGGACAAATGCAAGCCAGTCTGGTGAAGCTCTACGCTTGCCGCGCCGCGGAGCACCTCACCCGAGAAGCCCTGCAAATCCATGGTGGCATGGGTTATTCCGAAGAAACCTGTGTCAGCCGGTATTTTGTGGATGCACGGGTGCTGCCCATCTTTGAAGGCGCCGAAGAAACCTTGGCGCTGAAAGTGGTGGCACGCGAGCTACTGGCTAATGCGAAGCCCCTCTAGGCCTCGCCGCACTTAATCGCCGAGATCAGGAGTTCACCCATGCAGAATATTTTGAAAGGGCTACGCATTGTTGAGGCCTCGGCCTTCATCGCAGCCCCCCTGTGCGGCATGACCTTGGCGCAACTGGGCGCGGACGTCATTCGCTTCGACCCCATCGGCGGCGGGATCGATTACCACCGTTGGCCGGTCACCACCGACAACCACAGTATTTATTGGGCCGAACTCAATAAAGGCAAACGCTCGCTGGCCGTCGATCTCAAACATCCACAGGCGCGTGAACTCATCACCCGCCTCATCGCCCTACCCGGGCCCAACGGCGGCATCATGTCCACCAATCTACCGGCCAAGGGTTGGTTAGCGCACGAAACCCTCTGCCAGCACCGTGCCGACATCATCCAGCTGGCGATCGTCGGCGACCGCCACGGCGGTAGCGCGGTGGATTACACGGTCAACGCCAAGGTAGGTTTTCCCGGACTAACCGGGCCGCAGGACGACAACCGCCCGGTCAATCATGTGCTGCCAGCGTGGGACATTGCCGCCGCCCTGCTCGCCTCTACCAGCCTGTTGGCGGCGTTGCGCTTCCGTGACCAAACCGGTCAAGGCCAACGCATCGACATGGCGCTCGCTGATGTGGCGCTAGCGGCAGTGGGGCATCTGGGCTATGTCGGCGACCGAAAAATTAATGGCACGCAGCGCCGCCGTGGGGGTAATTATCTCTACGGGGCGTTTGGGCGGGATTTCTTGACCCGCGAGGGCGAGCGGGTGATGGTAATGGCCATCTCGCCCAAAATGTGGAGTGGTCTACTCGCCGCGACCGGGCTGGCAACGGCCGTGGCGGCGTTGGGCAAAACGTTGGGCTTAGACCTCAACTTGGAGGGCGCCCGTTACACTGCCAGAGTCGAGATTGCCGAAGTCCTAGAGGGCTGGATTGGTCAACACACGCTGGCGGCCGTCGCCACGGCCTTCGATGCCCACGGCGTGTGTTGGGGTAAATACCAAGACATGGCAGATTTAATTGACCACGATCCCGACTGTTCACCGGCGAACCCGATCTACCATTCGGTAGAACAGCCCGACATCGGGACTTACCCGGTGGCCGGACAAGCAATGCACTTTAGTGCGGTGGAGCGCGCACCGGCACGCTGCGCGCCGCGCTTGGGTGAGCACACCGATGAAATTCTCGCTGACTTGCTGGGCCTCGACAGCAGTGAGATAGGCCGTCTCCACGATGCTGGCATCGTGGCGGGGGTCTGCAAATAAATTTTGGCTAAGAGTAAAAACATGAGCAATGCACGACAGGACAAATTCTCCGGCACCAAAGCGGTCGAGACGGATCTACAACTAGACGTCCCGCGTCTCGAGCGCGTTCTGCGAGCGGAAATAGCGGATTTTGAAGGCCCGCTGGAAATCCGACGTTTTAAGGGCGGCCAGTCCAACCCCACCTACCAGCTCCTCACGCCCCAGCGCAATTACGTCCTGCGCCGCAAGCCCCCGGGCCCGCTCCTGCCATCGGCCCATGCGGTAGACCGTGAATACCAAGTGATACAGGCGCTCTGGAACGCCGGCTATCCAGTGCCTCGCCCCTACCTGCTGTGTCGCGACAACGACATCATCGGCACCATGTTCTACGTCATGGAAATGGTCGAAGGCCGGGTGCTCTGGGATACCACGCTGCCTGAGATGACGCCCCCCGAGCGGGCTGAGATTTTTGACGCCATGCTCAGCGCGTTGGCGCGCTTGCAAACCATCGACTATCGCGCCATTGGGCTGGCCGAATTTGGCAAACCCAACGATTATTTTGCGCGCCAGATCAACCGTTGGACCAAAAATTATGTGGCCTCCGAGACCGACAAAATTCCGTTGATGGATCGCCTAAACGCTTGGCTGCCCGCCAACATCCCGGTGGAGGATTCGGTGAGCATCGTGCACGGCGACTACCGCATGGACAATATGATTTTTCACTCATCCGAACCCCGCGTGGTCGCCGTATTAGATTGGGAACTCTCCACCATTGGTCATCCGTTTGGTGACTTTGCCTATCACCTGTTGCCTTGGCTGCTGCCCCAGATGGGTGATCGCCTGAGCAGCCTAGGCGGGCTGGACCTCCCGGCGTTGGGGATCCCCACGGAGGAGGCCTATATCGCGCGTTACTGCGAGTTAACGGGTCGCCGGGAAATTCAGGGGCTGGACTACTACCGAGCCTACACGCTGTGGCGAGTGGCGGCGATTTACCAAGGCATCATCAAACGGGTACAGGAAGGCACGGCAGCCAGCGAGCATGCGCAGACCACCACCGAATTGGTGTGCGAAATCGCCGAATTGGCGTGGCAGTTCGCGCGCCGCGCCGGCGCCCCAAATTAAGTATTAATCGGAGCATCGGCCTATGTTGAGCATTGAAAGTTTGCGCTTTCCCCGGTATGAACTGCCAGCCTCGCTGGACTCGCTACGCCAAGAAGTACGGGCGTTTCTGGCCACCGCCCTGAAGGCCTATTCGCCGCTGGTACGCAGTAACACTTGGGATGGTTTTGACCCCGACTTCAGCCGCGAACTGGGCGCCCGGGGTTGGTTGGGTATGACCCTCCCCAAAGCCTACGGCGGCCACGAACGCTCGGCACTAGAGCGCTATGTGATTGTGGAAGAAACGCTGGCGGCTGGGGCCCCGGTGGGCTTTCACTGGATTGCCGACCGTCAGAGCGGACCCGTGGTAGCCCGCTACGGCACCCAGGCACAGAAGGAAAAAATAATCCCGGGCATTACCGCCGGCGAAATCTGTTTTTGCATCGGCATGAGCGAGCCCAACTCCGGATCAGACTTGGCCTCGGTGCGCACCCGCGCTGATCGCGTGGCCGATGGTTGGCTGGTCAACGGCACTAAAATCTGGACCACTAACGCGCATCGTGCGGATTACATGATCGCGCTGTTACGCACGGATAGCAGCGCCGATAGCAAACACCGCGGCTTGTCCCAGTTCCTCATCGATCTCAAAACGACTAAAGGCATCACCGCCCGTCCGATCAAAGATTTGGCCGGGCGCGGCCACTTCAACGAGGTGTCTTTCCAGGACGCGCTGTTGCCAGCCGACGCCTTGCTGGGTAAGGAAGGCGATGGTTGGAAACAAGTGATCGCCGAACTGGCCTTCGAGCGCAGCGGCCCAGAACGCTATCTCTCGTGCTTTATCCTGCTGAGTCGCTTAGTCGACGCGCTAGGCCCGCAGGCCAGCCCCGCCGCACTGGCGAAAGTGGGTGCCGAAGTAGCGTGGGCGACCACCCTGCGCAATATGTCGCTCTCCGTGGCAGGCATGCTCAACGAAGGTCGCGATCCGGGTTTGCAAGCCTCGATCGTGAAAGATTTAGGCTGTCAGTTTGAGCAACGTCTGCCGGGTTTGGCGCAAGAGCTCGTGGGCCTAGAGCCCACGCTGGCCGACAACGGCACTGATTATCAGCAGGTCTTGGGCAATTTAATGCTGTTGGCGCCCTCTTTTTCGCTGCGCGGCGGCACGCTAGAAATTCTGCGCGGCATTATTGCGCGTGGCTTGGGGGTCCGATGAACGAACTACAGAACATCCTAGAAGAAAGCGTCAATCGGCTGTTCGCCGAACGTGTTGATCGGGCGTTCCTCGCCCGCTGCGAAGACGGCGAGTGGCCCGCAGAACTGTGGGCGCTGGCGACCGAACAAGGACTCACCCACGTCTTGGCCAGCGAGGCGGCCGGCGGCATGAACGCGGGCTGGGCCGAGGCGTTTATCGTCGTGCGGGCTTGTGGACGCCCTGCCGTGCCGCTGCCGG
>CAIPNE010000671.1 GCA_903866355.1 uncultured Gammaproteobacteria bacterium | reverse complement strand
TGCCGATGTCATCAAGATTGAACAGCCCAGCGCGGGTGACGATGGCTTCGGGCCGCGTGACGGTGGGGATTTTCAGAACCTCCATCGCAATAAGCGCTCGCTCACCCTCAATCTAAAAGATCCGCGCGGACTCGCGGTGCTGAAAAAACTGGTCGCCACCGCGGATGTCTTGGTGGAGAACTATCGACCGGCGGTCAAACAGCGGCTGGGAATCGATTACGCCACCTTGTCAGCGGAAAACCCTCGGCTGATCTACGCCAGTATTTCTGGTTTTGGCGAAGAGGGTCCGTATCGCGACCGCGCCGGCTTCGATCAAATTGCGCAAGGCATGGGCGGCCTGATGTGGACCACGGGTAACCCTGGGGAGGGCCCACTGCGCGCGGGCACCGCTATCGCGGATATGAGCGCGGGCTTGTTTGCCGCGCTGGGTGTTTTAATCGCCTTGGCGGAACGTACGCAGTCTGGCCGTGGCCAGTGGGTCACTACTTCGTTGCTGGCGGCGATGGTTGGCATGATGGATTTTCAGGCCGCCCGGTGGTTGGTGGATGGCGTGGTGCCGGGGCAGGCCGGCAATGATCATCCCACTTCTATGCCGACCAGCGTTTATCCAACGGCGGATGGTTTCGTCAACATCGCTGCCAGCGGTGCGGCGATTTATACGCGCTTGTGTGCGGCGCTCGGCGCACCGGAACTCGACACGCAAGCGGAGTTTGCGACAGCCGCGTTGCGCTCGCAGCATCGGGTGGCCTTGAACACCGCCATTAGCCAGCGCACGGTGGCGTGGTCCTCGGCAGATCTCATCACCCGGCTAAACGCGGCCGGGGTGCCCTGTGGCCCTATCTACAAAATGGACGAGGTGTTTGCAGATCCACAAGTGCAGCACCTCGGCCTCGCCGTGGCGGTACCCAGCCCGGAGGGCGGCAGCGTGCCGCTGGTGGCACCGGCATTTACGCTGTCGCGCACGCCAGCACAGCTGCGTCGCACACTGGGCCCGGCAGGTGAACACCAGCACGAAATTTTGCAAGAACTGGGTCTGAGCGACGCAGAGATTGCCGCACTGAGTCGCGAACAAATCGTTTAACGCGACGGCTAGCCTTTAACGTTCGCAGCGAGGGTAAGGTCATGAGCACTGGCACGGTTCGAATTGAACGCGAGGAATTTATCGGTTATGTCGTGCTCGACAACCCGGCGCGCCGCAACGCCATCAGTGCCGCGATGTGGCGCGCGCTGCCGGCGAGCATTGCAAGCCTCAACGACGATCCCGCGATCCGCTGTATCGTGCTGCGTGGCGCGGGTGAAACGGCGTTTGCCGCCGGCGCCGACATCTCAGAGTTTGAACAGCAGCGCTTGAGCGACGCGGCCGTGCAGGCCTACGAAGCAGCAACGCACGCCGCTCACGCCGCGATGGAATCCTCGCCCAAACCCATCATCGCCCAGATTCAAGGCTACTGCCTGGGCGGTGGCTTGGCGCTGGCGCTGTGCTGCGACCTGCGTTACTGCTCGTCCGACAGCCAATTCGCGATCCCGGCTGCCCGTCTTGGCATCGGCTACGGCCTCCACGGCCACCGCCGGTTGGTGGCGAGCGTTGGGCACGCGAATGCCCGCGAAATGATGTTCAGCGCGCGCCGTTATGATGCTGCAAGCGCCCAGGCGCTGGGTCTGGTCAATCGTGTTCTGCCAGTGGCTGAACTCGCCGATTACGTGCGTGCGCTGGCGGGCGATCTGGCCGCCAATGCGCCTTTGACGCAGGCCGCCTCCAAGGCGGTGATCAACGCCTTGATCGAAAACACCCACAATTTTTCCGCCTGCGAAGCCTTGATCACCCGCTGCATGCACAGCGCCGACTATCGTGAAGGGCGCACCGCTTTCATGGAGAAGCGCAAACCACGTTTTGAGGGTCGCTGAGGGACCGCGTGACGCGCCGCGCTAAAGTCCACCGGCGGTTCTTGGCCCGTCACGACTCGGCGAGATGGCCGGTGGGATAGGGCACTTGAGCCGTGAGGCTTGGACGTTGTGGCGGGTAGCTGTCAGCGCGAGCGCGCTGTGCGTGAAGGCATAAAATCCGGCCTCGTGTGAGGTGTCAAATTCGGACCCTTTGGGACGGTTTTTGGCGTCTCACCGAGCAAGCAGCGCCAGCCACCATGCGCTGCCCACCGCCCCAGCACGCGAACATCGGCGTGCAGCAGCAATCTACTCAGGTACGGGCTTGAAGCCCATGGGATGGTCGAGGTGCGGGGCGGGACTTAACGTTCAGGCACAGTTACTAGCACGCCGGGCGCAACAAACCGGCGCTCGCCATACGCTGGCAGTGCCAACAGAAAGCCACCAGCCCGCACCGAGGTAGGCGCGCAAGGTGAGCCGCGCTTACCTCCCGATCACGCGCCGCCAGCGCCTGTTGAGCGACGACACTGGCTACTTTTTGGCGTTGATTTTCTGAAGGTACTTGGCCTGCAGTCGATCTAACAACGGTTCGGCAACTTGTTCGTCATTGCTTGCTTGGCTAGCAGCAAGTCCTGCGCGCAGGGACAAAAATTCGATGGCGTGCTGACGTTCGGTTTCTTCGAGCATTCGGAGCCCAGCTCTAACGACTTCGCTGACGTTGTTGTAGCGGCCACCATTAATTTGCTCGCGGATAAAAGACTCAAAATGAGCGCTAAGCGCGACACAGGTAGGCATGGTTTTTCTCTAATAATTCGGAATGAATATTAAAATTCCAGCATGCCTTTTTGTCAAGATTTAAGCGGTATTTTGGGCTTTAACAGCCAACAAGCGGGCCTCGCGCCCAGGGATGATCCGGAATGTGACCCGCCGTCGTACCGTAGATGCCCAATTCTGAGCACAGCACCCAAGCAGTCCCGCCGGTT
>CAIPNE010000670.1 GCA_903866355.1 uncultured Gammaproteobacteria bacterium | reverse complement strand
TCACCACCCTGCATCCCGTGTTGGGAGTGGTCTCATTAGGACCCGAACGCAGCTTCGTGTTGGCGGATATTCCCGGCATTATTGAAGGCGCGGCGGAAGGAGCAGGTCTCGGATTGCAATTCCTGAGACACATCGACCGTACTAGGTTGCTGCTACACGTGGTGGATGTCTCGGCGATGGATCCCGAACGCGAGCCCATCCCTGATATCCGCACGGTGGCGGCAGAATTAAAGAAGCACAACCGCAGTCTCGCCGCTCGGGAACGTTGGTTGGTGTTGAACAAAGCAGATGTTCTGCCGCCTGAAGCGCGTGCGGGGCTGGCAGCCAAAATTCGCGCGAAATTGCGTTGGAAAGGGCCGATTTATACGGTGTCTGCTGCCACTGGAGAGGGCTGTCAGGAATTAATGATGGCCGCGGATGCCCGCATTCGCGCCGTGGCGCAGGAAGCGGCGGGCGAATCGGTGAAGGCTTGAACGCCGACGAAGCCGCCAAACGTCAGGCGCTCGCCTGCAGCCGCCGATGGGTGGTCAAAATCGGCAGTGCGCTCGCCACCCAACATGGTGTGGGCCTGAATCTCGCGGCAATCGAGGATTGGGCGGCGCAATTGGCCGTCATTCGTCAGGCCGGTACCGACGTCATCGTGGTCACTTCCGGCGCGGTCGCCGAAGGTGCCGCCCGCCTTAACTGGGCCACCCGCCCCAAGTCTCTCAACCAACTCCAAGCGGCGGCGGCTATCGGCCAGATGGGCTTGGTTAGAAGCTGGGATCTGGCGTTCAGTCAGTGTGGCGTGCTCGCGGCGCAAATTCTGCTCACCCATGAAGACATCGCCAACCGGGAACGCTATCTCAATTCGCGGAGCACTCTGCTGACTCTGCTCCAACTTGGCGTGGTGCCGCTGATCAACGAAAACGACACCGTCGCGACGGAAGAAATCAAACTGGGTGACAACGATACCCTCGCGGGAATGGTCAGCAATTTGGTGGATGCCGACCTGCTCGTCATCCTGACCGATCAGTCGGGTCTGATGAGTGCGGATCCCCGATTAGATCCCTCAGCAAAACTTATCACCCGGGCTGAACTGGACGATCCGCAGATTATGGCGATGGCTGGGGGTGGCGGCGAGTGGGGACGCGGCGGTATGCGCACCAAGATTAGCGCTGCACGTCTCGCGGCGCGTTCGGCCACCTCGACCATTATCGCTGGTGGGCACGAGCCAGGCGTGTTGAGCACGATTGCGCAAGGGCGTCAGGTGGGTACGTTATTCGTTGCACCGACGACCAAACTCGCGGCACGCAAGCAATGGTTGGCCAGTACCCTGCACGTGCGGGGCGTGGTGCGTCTGGACGAGGGCGCTTGCCGGGTTCTGCGTGAGCAAGGCAAGAGCCTGCTGGCGGTGGGCGTGGCCGGCGTTGAGGGTCGCTTTGAGCGGGGCGAGTTGGTGTCCTGCGTAGACCCCAACGGGGTGGAGTTGGCTAGAGGACTAGCCAACTACAGCGCCGCTGAGACGCAACTCATCAAGGGCGCGCCGAGTTCGAGATTCGAAGAGATTCTCGGTTATCTGCGCGACCTTGAACTCATCCACCGAGACAATCTGGCGCTCGTTTGAGCGCCGGGCTTTACGCCATTGCCTGAATGCGGGTGTTGAGCCTGGATTTGTGCCGGTCCGCCTTATTGCGGTGGATCAAATCTGTTTTCACCATGCGATCGATCACTGGCACCGCGACGGCGTAGGCGGTCTGTGCACCGCTTTTATCTCCGGCCTCAATGGCTTTGAGGACCTGTTTGATGCGGGTGCGAAGCAGCGAGCGCCGGCTGGCGTTATGTAGGCGATGCTTCTGTGCTTGACGAGCGCGCTTACGCGCCTGAGCGGTGTTGGCCAAAGGGTTCTCCGAACGACGAGATAAGGGCGGCGAAATATGCGATCGCTTGCGCCGCAAGTCAATCCCAAGGCTCATGTGCTGAACGCTTGGTTTATACTCGACCTGCCGTGTATTCCCTCGGTACCCGTCTCTCAGGCATTTATTGGGGGAGTTCCCGCTGGCCAAATCGCTACTTCGCTCAACTGCGTTAGTTGGGCAAATGACCTTGATATCCCGTGTTCTTGGCCTCGCCCGGGACAGCGCGATCGCCGCAATTTTTGGCGCAAGCGGTGCCACCGATGCGTTCGTCGTAGCGTTCCGAATCCCCAATTTATTTCGCCGACTGTTTGCCGAGGGCGCGTTCTCGCAGGCTTTTGTCCCGGTGCTAGCCGGCTATAAATCCACGGCTAGCCCCGAGGAAGTCAAAACAGTCCTGAGCGCCGTGTGCAGCGCGCTGGCGCTGGTGCTGCTGGTCATTGTTGCCTTGGGGGTGGTTGCCGCGCCCTACATCATCACCCTCGTCGCCCCCGGTTTTGGCAACGACCCAGAAAAATCCGCGCTCAGCGCGAGTTTGCTTCGGCTGACTTTTCCCTACCTGTGGTTCATCTCGCTGACCGCCTTGCTCGGTGGGGCGTTGAACACCTACGGACGATTTGCGATTCCAGCGCTGACGCCCGCGTTGCTTAACGTGGCAATGATTACGTGTACGCTGTGGTTGGCGCCCCACCTGCCACAGCCTGTTTTTGCGCTGGGAATCGGTGTGCTGCTGGGTGGTGCGTTGCAGTTAGGGCTGCAAGTGTTGGCAGTGTGGCGCGCGGGCCTGCTGCCAAAACCCACTTTAAATTTTCAACATCCGGCGGTGAGTCGCATCCTGCGCCTGATGGGGCCCGCAGTTTTTGGTGTGTCAGTCGCGCAATTAAATTTACTGGTGAG
>CAIPNE010000669.1 GCA_903866355.1 uncultured Gammaproteobacteria bacterium | reverse complement strand
GAATAGAGCATGGATCGACCCAGGCTTTCGTCCGCAATGGGGGTGCCCGGATAAGCCGACACGCAACGTTCATAATCGATAAACGGCGCATCGTCTCCCGTGCCATCCACGATGAGGTGTAAGCGCACGTTGGGGCACTGCTGCATCGCCTCTCGGGCGATGTCGCGTCGCGGCCGGGAAGTCACCACCACTTGTGCTTGACTATCGTTGACAATAAAAGCCAACTCCACCGCACTGAGATAAGAATTAATGCAGGTGTAGTAAAGACCCGCGCGTTCACCGGCAGCACAGGCCACCAGATAATGGGCGTTGTTCTCCATAAAAATGGCGTAATGAGCACCTGCCGACAGCCCCGTCTCGCGCAGCAGGTGGGCCAACTGATTAGCCCTCGTTTCAAATTCCCCGTAGGTCACGGTCTCGCCGGTGCTGGCCATGATGAAACAGGGCTGGGCGGCGTGTTTAACTGTCATTTGACGAACGTACACTTGGAGGTTCCTTATCGGTGCGGGCAGGATCAGCGGTGCATGGCGTCACCAGCATCGCATCAAAGCGCGGGCGCCAGATAGTGCAACTCTCGCCACTGGCGTGACCCTCACACCCCCCCCGCGCGGGGAGTTGCCGGTAGCGCCAGACTGGTATGAAATTGCACGATCCATTGCGGGCGCGCAGTGGCAGACCCGCTGATGGATTTTGCAACGCGGCACGGGAGGCCACTATGAACGACATCATTCTGCCGCCTAGCGGCGTTACCCCACCCAGCACGGCCGACTTGCGGCACGCTCACCTGCGCCGAATTTGCCTGCTCGACTATAGTTTGCACATCGGCGGCTTGTTGCTGTCGGCCGGGGTTTTCTCGGTGGTGGCGCTGTTTCTCAACTACCTGAAACGCAGCGACGCGCGCGACACCCTTTTCGAAAGCCACATGAATTGGATGATCGCAACTTTTTGGTGGACCATTTTTTGGGTGGTCATTTTGTTCATTCCAACCCTCGTCGTTGCGGTGTTCACCGTCGGGCTGCTAGCGTGGCTGTTTGTCCTACCCGCGCTGTGGTTTTTCTACCGGATGGTGCGCGGCCTACTGCGCCTCCTCGACAACCTACCCGCGCCCTAAGCGTCATCAAATGGCAGCCCGATATTCAACGGTCACGGGGTGGCCCCCGACTCGCCTCGAGAATCGCCTCACGCCCAATTTTTTAACCGCCGAGCCGCAGCCCGTTGGCTCACCGGTGCTAAGCCAACGAGAAATTCATGTCTAAGATATTCCAACCCACTGAAGTGACCGAACTGCGCCGAGCGTTGCTGAATCTGGCTAGCTTAATGCTGCTGGCCGTGTTGATCACCGGCATCGCGGGGCTATTCGCGGTGTGGTCGCTGAGTGGTTTCCATACCCGCACTGGCAACACCTTGCACCAAGTCACCGGCGCGGTCGATCACGCCCGCTTAGTCCAAACTCATTTTAAAACCCAAGTTCAAGAATGGAAAAATATTCTGCTACGCGGCGATCTACCGGTCGATCGGGCTCACTATGCGTTTGTCTTTGAACAAGAAAAAAAAACCACTATCGCGTTGCTAAAGAGCCTGCCCGCAGCAATAACACCACTCAATGCGGCCTTCAGCACCGTGGATCAAAGCCAGTTTGAACGCCTCTCAGAGCGCCTCGCAGCCCTCAATCAGACTTACGTTCAGGCGCTCAACCTAGCCACTAGCGACGACGGGTGGAAGCCACTCGCCGCCGACAAACTCGT
>CAIPNE010000668.1 GCA_903866355.1 uncultured Gammaproteobacteria bacterium | reverse complement strand
GCAACTCCCGCGGCACTTGGCTGGCCTAGGGCCCCGCGCAGCACTTGCCGATGGACTTACGCACCCTCTTAGGAACCTTCACCCACGCCGGTCGCTTAGAGCTTATTTTCTTACGCCCGGCCCGCGATCAACCGGCCTTGTCGGTAGATGCCGCGATGGCGCTGGCCGGACGCGGGCTGGAGGGCGACCGCACCGCCAGCCGCCCGCCGCGCAACCCCAACGCCAAACGGCAAGTGACGCTGATTCAAGCCGAGCACGTGCCGCTCATCGCCGCCTGGAGCGGGCACCCAACGCTCGATCCGGCCATTTTGCGCCGTAATCTGGTGGTCTCGGGCCTTAATCTGCTTGCCGGACGCTCGCCGCTACGCGACCAAGTTGTCCACCTGCACATAGGCCCCACGGTCGTGTTAGAACTCACGGGTCCTTGCGACCCCTGCTCAAAAATGGAACGCGAACTCGGAGCGGGTGGCTATAACGCCATGCGCGGCCATGGCGGCATGACCGCCCGCGTGCTGTGCGGCGGCCGCTTTAGCGTGCAAGACCGCGTGTGGCTGACCCTCGGCCCTAACCCTAGCGACCCTTAAACATCGTTCAATCACTGGAGATTTCGCCATGACTCACGCCATTCGTATCCATGCACCCGGCGGCCCAGAAGTGCTGCGCTGGGAACCTGTGGTTGTGGGGGCACCCGGCGCGGGCGAAATTCGCATCGCGCAAACCTGTGTGGGTTTGAATTACATCGACGTGTATTACCGCACCGGCTTGTACAGCGCGCCCGGCCCGTTCACGCCCGGCCTGGAAGCGGCAGGGGTGGTGGAAGCCGTGGGCGCGGGGGTGACAGACTTAGTGGTAGGGGACCGTGTGGCCTATGCCGCCGGGCCCTTGGGTGCCTATGCCGAAGCGCGTTTGATGCCGGCCGATCGGGTGGTCAAGATTCCCGCGGGGATTAGCGATGCGCAGGCGGCGGCCATGATGCTCCAAGGCATGACGGTGCAATATTTATTGCGTCGAACCTATCGCGTGCAACCCGGCGACACCCTGCTGGTGCACGCGGCAGCCGGCGGTGTGGGGCTCATTTTGTGCCAGTGGGCGAAGCACTTGGGCGCCACCGTGGTGGGTACCGTGAGCTCCGACGAAAAAGCAGCCCTGGCCCGCGCCAACGGTTGTACGCATACCATTGTGTACACCCGTGAGGATTTTCAAAGCCGGCTGCTAGACATCACCAACGGACAGAAAGTGCCGGTGGTCTATGACTCGGTGGGTGTCGATACCTTCGCCAAGTCCCTCGACTGTCTGGCCCCAATGGGGACGATGGTGCTGTTTGGGCAGGCCTCGGGGCCGGTGCCGCCGTTCGATTTGGGGCAGTTGGCCGCCAAAGGATCGTTGTTCATCACCCGCCCTACGCTGTTTTCTTATACCGCCAAGCGCGCGGATTTAGAGGCGACGGCCCAAGACTTGTTTGATGTGGTGGCCAGCGGCGCGGTGAAAATTTCAATCAACCAGACCTACGCGCTGCGCGACGCGGCGCAGGCGATGCGCGATCTGGAAGCCCGCAAAACCACGGGCTCGACGGTGTTGATGGTCTAGCGTTAAGCACCCTGGCGCGCGTTGCCTGTGCGCTAGGGCGAGAACATCTTTGGGTTTTGGGCGCCACCATCCCCCAGGCGGGGGTTGGCTAGCAGGCCAACGCCAGCACTGCCGGCGTTGGCCTATCGCGCTAAACGTGGTTCAGCAGACCTCGAACAAACCGGCCGCGCCCATGCCCGAACCCACGCACATCGTGACCACCACATATTTCACGCCGCGCCGACGGCCTTCAATGAGCGCATGCCCAATGAGTCGGCTGCCGGTCATGCCATAAGGATGGCCCACGGCGATGGCGCCGCCGTTGACGTTGAGGCGATCGCTGGGGATGCCCAGCGTATCCCGGCAGTAGAGTACCTGCACGGCAAAGGCTTCGTTGAGTTCCCACAGGCCGATGTCTTGGATGTTTACGCCGGTTTGCTTGAGCAGCTTGGGCACCGCGAACACCGGGCCAATGCCCATTTCGTCGGGTTCGCAGCCGGCGACGGCGAAGCCGCGAAAAATACCCATCGGCGAGAGACCCTTGCGGGCCGCCATGGCCGAACTCATGACCACTTGCACGGCCGCCCCATCCGAGTACTGGCTGGCGTTGCCCGCTGCGACGCAGCCGCCTTCCACCGCGGGCTTGATCATGGACACCCCTTCGTAGGTGGTGTCGGCGCGAATGCCTTCGTCGTCAGTGGTGGTGACTTCGCGCACGGTGTACGCGCCAGTGGCCTTATCGACCACTTTCATTTGGGTGGTGATGGGCGCGATTTCATCCTTAAATTTGCCTTCGCTGCGGGCTTTGGCGGCTTTTTGCTGGCTCTCTGCCCCGAAGCGGTCTTGGGGTTCGCGGCTAATTTTGTAGCGGCTGGCCACGTTCTCGGCGGTTTGTAACATGGACCAATACACCGTTGGCTTGTGCTCCATCAGCCATTCGTCCTGGGCCATATGCTGATTTTTTTCGTTCTGCACGCAGGAGATGGATTCCACACCACCGGCGATGTAGCACTCCGCCTCACCGGTTAAGATTCGCTGCGCGGCCAAGGCCACGGCCTGCAGGCCCGAGGAGCAGAAGCGGTTGATGGTCATGCCCGAGACGGTCACCGGCATGCCGGCACGCAGCGCGGCTTGGCGGGCGATGTCGCCACCGGTGGCGCCTTCTGGATTGGCGCAACCCAGGATCACATCGTCGACTTCACCGGCTTCGATGCCGGCCCGCGTGACGGCCGCCGCGATGACATGGCCACCCAGAGTGGCGCCGTGGGTCATGTTGAAGGCGCCCTTCCAGCTCTTGCAAAGTGGGGTGCGGGCGGTGGAGACAATAACGGCGTCGATCATGGGGGCGCTCCTCGGAAACTTTGTGTTTTACAGATGAACCCGCACTGTAAGCCAAGCCGCTGTTGGGCGTCATCCCCGAGTGCGTGCAGCGGCGCTGGCTGCTACTTTGGCACGCAGTCCACCCACGCCGAGGAACGGCCCTTGCTCACCCTTCGCTGTCGCCTACTTTCGATCCATGACTGAACGCACGTTCTGGGGGCACCCGGCTGGCTTAGCGACGCTTTTCTTCACGGAGATGTGGGAGCGTTTTAGCTACTACGGCATGCGCGGGCTGCTGATTCTCTACATGACGGCACCCCGTGCGGCAGGCGGCTTGGGTTACGACACCGCGCGCGCCGGGGCTATTTATGGCCTGTATGTTGGCAGCGTGTATCTGGTGTGCTTGCCGGGCGGCTGGCTGGCCGACCGTTTTTTAGGCACGCGGCGCGCCACGGCTTGGGGTGGTGTGCTGATTTTAGCCGGCCACGTGTGTTTGGCCGTGCCGCTCGCCGACACTTTTTGGGTGGGTCTTGGGCTGGTGGTGGGCGGCACGGGTTTGCTCAAACCCAGCATTAGCAGCCTAGTGGGTGAGTTGTACGCCGCGGGCGATGTGCGTCGCGATGCGGGCTACTCGTTGTATTACATGGGGATCAACTTAGGGGCCTTGCTCGCCCCCCTAGTGTGTGGCTGGTTGGCTTTGAGCGAGGCGGCGCGGGGCTGGCTGCGGGCGCTGGGTCTGGCACCCGAACTCGCGTGGCATTGGGGCTTTGGCGCGGCGGCGCTTGGCATGGCCTGCGGCCTGCTGCAATTTATGCGCGGTGGGGCCCGGCTGCCCGCGACGGCCTTAAAGCCCCAGCGGCCCGCCGATGCCAGCGCGCGCCGTCGGCTTTACTACGGGCTGGGTGGCGCCTTGTTGGTTGGTGCGGCGGTGCTGCTGGCGGCGTCTGGCGAGTGGTTGTCGGTGAGCGGTCTGAGCAACGCGTTTGGTGGGTTGTTACTGGTAGTTGCCGCCGGGTTTTTTCTCACGGTGCTGCGCGCGACCCACTGGACCCGCCAAGAGCGCGGGCAGTTGGGGGTGATCGTGTTGTTGTTTGTGGCGGCGAGCGTGTTTTGGTCGCTGTTTGAGCAAGCCGGCTCGACCCTGACTTTATTTGCCGCGCGTAACACCAACCTGCAATGGGGGCAGGAGACTTTCCCCGCCACCTATTTTTTGGCGCTCAACCCGCTGCTGATCATCATTCTAAGCCCGTTGTTTGCTTGGGGCTGGACCCGCTTGGGCGCGCGTAATCCGGCCAGTATGGTGAAATTCACGTTGGGTCTGGTGCTGGTGGCGGCGGGCTTTGGCGTGTTGATTTTGGCGGCCCAACTGGCGGCCACCGGCGTGAAAGTCAGCCCCTGGTGGCTGTGCGCCACCTATTTTTTGCACACCTTGGGCGAGCTTTGCCTAAGCCCGGTGGGGCTCAGCGCGATCAGTCGGCTGGCCCCGGCGCAGATTGCTAGCCTCACCATGGGGGTGTGGTTTTTGGCCAGCGCAGTGGGCAACTATCTGGGTGGACGGGCGGCGAGCCTTTACGATACCTTCGCCTTGCCTAGCCTCTTTGGTGCGGTTGCCGGCTTGGCGCTGCTGGCCGCCGTGGTGCTGGCCGCCTTCATCCCTTACGCCGGTCAATTGTTGGCGCGCCCGGCCGCGCCGCCGGGAGTCTCCCCCTGAACACCACTCACGCGGTTTGGTATTTCGACGTCATTTCGCCTTATGCCTATCTCCATCTCAAGCAATTTGCGCAACTGCCTGCCGCACTGACCCTCCACTACCGCCCCGTGCTGTTTGCCGGCTTGCTCAAGCACTGGGGCACCAAGGGGCCGGCGGAATTGCCGGCCAAGCGCACGCACACCTATCGCCAATGTGTCTGGAGCGCTCGCACCTTGGGCATTGCTTTCCAAATGCCGCCGCGCCACCCGTTTAATCCGCTCAAAGTGCTGCGCTTGCTCACAGGCTTGGGTGCGCCGCGTGCCGCCGTGGAGAGTGCGTTTGATTTCATTTGGGGCGAAGGGCGCGATCCGGACTTGGAATGGCCGGCGCTGTGCGAACGTTTGGGCGTGGCGGCGGATACCCCGCTCATCGACGACCCCACCGTGAAAGCCGCCCTCACCGCCCAAACCGCCGAGGCCTGCGCCGTCGGGGTGTGGGGCGTGCCCACGTTCCGGGTACGCGAAGCATTATTCTGGGGGGCAGATACCCTGCCTTTCATGGCCGATTTTCTCGCTGATCCGGCGCTGTTTGAGCACCCGGATATGCGCCGCGCCGACGGTGCTGAAATTGGCGTTGAGCGCCGCCGTTAAACGCGGCGCCAGATGCTTGGCCACCGCGTTCGCGGGCGGCGTCTTAAAAAATGCCCGCCGCGAGCCCCACCGCCATGGTCTGACCCAGTTCTTCGCAGGCCAGTAACTGGCTTGCCGCATCTTCCCCCACCATTAACACTGGCGGGGCAATCGCCCGCCAACGTAAGCCGGTCACGATGCGCTCGATGCTGGCCAGCGCGCCCCGGCCATCATTGCCGGCACGGATGAACAACCCATAAGGCAGCCCTTGGGTGTGTTCCAGACAGGGTTGATAAATGCGATCAAAAAAATGTTTTAGCCCGCCCGACATGTAACCAAAATTCTCGGGGGTGCCGAGCAACACCCCTTGCGCGCTCAAGACCTCGGCGGGCGTGGCAACCAGCGCATCGCGCACCACCACCGTTAAACCTTCGTCCTCGGCGGCGCTAATCCCGCGCAGCACCGCTGCCAGCATTTGGCGGGTGGTGCCGGTCTGGCTGTGGGTCACGAGGAGTAAGGTTTTGGTCGTCATGGCGGCATTATCGACAAGCGCTGCGGGCGCGGCTATCGCGAGGAGGTCGGCGCCTCGCTACACTCGGCGCTTCCGCACGCAGAGATTTTGAGATGGCCCGTGAAAAACACCTCGAACGCCTGCCGGTTGCAGGCGGCGATTATACCGTTGGCCACTGGCCGGGCGCCGCCGCGCCGTTGCTGGCCATCCACGGCATTACCGCCTCGCATCTGGCGTGGCCCTCGATTATCGATAATTTGGTTGCCGACCACCGGGTGATAGCGCCAGATTTGCGCGGGCGAGGGGCTAATCACGAACTCCCCGGCCCCTATGGCTTTGCCACCCATGTGGCTGACCTGCGCGCCACGCTGGATCATTTTGGGCTCGCCAACGTGGTGTTGGTGGGGCATTCGCTGGGTGCTTATTTGGCGCTGGAATTTGCGCTGGCCTATCCCGAGTGGGTACGTGGCTTGGTGCTGGTAGATGGCGGCATTGCGCTGCCACGGCGCGCCGAACAAACCCCGGAGCAGATGATCAAAACGGTCCTCGGCCCGGCGCTGGCGCGCTTGGACATGCGTTTTGCCGACCGCGCCGCCTACCATCAATTTTGGCAAGCGCATCCGTCGTTTCAGGATCCCGGCGCTTGGAACGCCGAGATGGCAGCCTATGCCGACTACGACCTCATCGGTACGCCGCCCGTCATGCGCTCGCGGGTGAATGCCGAGGCGGTCAGCGCGGATGCCCATGCGCTGATGGCGCCTACCCTGTCCACGCTCATCGATCGGGTGAGCCAGCCCATGCTGCTGCTCACCGCACCCCGCGGTTTGCTCAATCAAGCGCAACCCCTGATGCCGGCCGCGGCGGTGGCGGATAAATGCGCGCGCTTGCCCCAGTTGGAGCACCAGGTTATTGCCGACACCAATCACTACAGCATTCTAACCGGCAGCGGACGCACGGCTGTGGCGAGCGCGCTAGAGGACTTTATTGCCCGGCGTTGCGCACCATGAACCGGCGTGTTTTCTCGATGATCGGCACCCCCATTCTGGCCCTCATCGTAGCGACGGCGTACACCGAGTGGCGGGCCGTGCACGCGGAGCGCGGCATCACCGATTTCTGTGCCGCGATAAACGCCGGCACCTCGGCCGAGGATTTTTCCCAACTGGCCCGTGGCGCGGGCTTTACGGTGAAGGAAATCCAAGGTGATGCGGCGGGCGTCACCGCGACCAAAGTGGTGTACACCTTTCATCGCGAAGTTTTTTCCTGTGTTGCGCGCACCAATGCCGGCGGGCGGATCGAGAACACCCGTGTTGAACACACCGTCACCGACGACTGAACGCCACACGCCATCATGGACACTCCCAACCTATATTTGCCCGCGCACTTTGCCGCGCCCCTCGCCGAGCAACAGGCGTTTATGCGGGCGTATCCTTTTGTGCTGCTGGTGGCGGTAGAAGCAGGACTGCCGCTGATCAATCACGTCCCGGTGCTGCTGGCGGCCGATGCCACGAGCCTGCGGTTTCATCTGGCCCGCGCTAACCCGCTGACGGACGCGCTGACGCGGGTGGCGGCGGCCAGCGTGGTCTTTCACGGGCCACACGCGTATGTCTCGCCGCGCTGGTACGCGCAGCCCAATGTGCCGACTTGGAATTACGCTGCGGTCCACGCCAGCGGGCCGGTGCGGACGCTGGATGCCGCCAGCACCGCGCAGCTGGTGGCAGACCTTTCGCGCGTTTATGAGGGGCCAGCCGGGTTGGGGGAATTTGAGCAGGCACCCGCTTATCGCCAGCTCCTCGGCGGGATCACCGGGTTTGAACTCACGGTGGCGGCGTGCGTGGGTAAGTTTAAACTCAGTCAGAACCGTACCCCGGAAGACCGCGCCAGTGTCATTGCCGAATTGGCGCAAGATGCGCGCAGCGAAGTGCGCGAAACCGCGGCGATGATGCGCGCGCTGGACGGGCTTTAAGGCTTTGCTTGGCCTGAGCGCGCGACGGGCGTTGGCCGGTTAGCTGCCAGCGGTGTGTTGGGGCGGAAAACAAGCCTGAGACTTTTCTATACCGCGCCGCCGGTAGCGGTCTACCAGCTTAAGGAGCCAAGCATGCGGCAGGCCACGATCACCCTTATCCAGCGCTACTACGCGGCCTTTAACGCCGGCGACATGAGCACCTTCCTCGGCTTGCTCGCGCCGGAGGTGGCGCACGACATCAATCAGGGTCAGCGCGAGATCGGCCGGGCAAACTTCGCTATTTTTATGGCGCACATGAACCGCTGCTATCGCGAAGAACTCACCGACCTGCAAGTGATGGCGAGCGAGGACGGCACGCGCGCCGCCGCCGAGTTTTGCGTGCTGGGCCACTATCTGATCACCGATGAGCCACTGCCAGCCGCGCGCGGGCAGCGCTATTCTTTGCCGGCGGGGGCGTTTTTTGAAGTGCGAGAGGGTTTGATCACGCGGGTCAGTAATTACTACAGCCTGACCGACTGGCTCGCCCAGGTCAGCGCCTGATGTCTGAGGATATTACGCTCCAGATATTGACCGGTGCGGCCCCCGCACTGGCTGCGCGACTGGGTGACTTGGCGCGCTTGCGGCTCGAGATTTTTCGCCAATACCCCTACCTTTATGCGGGTAATCTCGCCTCTGAGACGACTTACGTTCGCACCTACCTGCAGTGTCCCGAGAGTTTGTTGGTGCTCGCACTGTGTGGGGACGCGGTGGTGGGCATGGCCACCGCGCTGCCGCTGGCGTTTGAAACCGAGGCCGTTAAAGCACCGTTTATCGCGGCTGGGATCGACCCGGCGCGGGTGTTTTACTGCGGCGAAAGTGTGCTGCAGCCGGCCTATCGCCGGCGTGGGGTGTACCGCCAGTTTATGGCGGCGCGCGAAAATTACGCTCGCAGTCTCGGCCGCTTCGATCGCATCTCGATGTGCGCGGTGGTACGCCCGCCCGACCACCCTCGACGTCCCGCAGGCTATGTTTCACTCGACGCGGTCTGGGATCATTTTGGTTATTTGCCGCGGCCCGATTTGGTCGCAAGTTTTGAGTGGCAGGATCTCGATGAGCCAGCCCCAACGGTGAAATCGATGGTGTTTCGGGAAAAAATGTTATGAGCAACGCGCTACTCAAAGTGGCCTCTGCACAGTATCCCGTGGGGTTTTTTGGCGACTGGCCGAGCTATGCCTCGCACATCGAAAAATGGGTGGCCGAAGCCGCCCACCAGCACGCGCGGCTGTTGGTGTTCCCGGAATATTTCAGCCTCGAGATCAGTTCGATGTTTGGCTCGGCGATCTATTCGTCACTGCCGCTTACGCTAGAAAAAATGGGTCACTCGTTGGGCGCCTTTTTGGGCTTGTTTCGCGACATGGCGCAAAAATACCACGTGCATATTTGTGCTGGCAGCTTCCCCGTGCACGAGGACGACGCCTACTACAACCGTTCGTATTTTTTCTGGCCCAACGGGCACTGCGAGTTTCAGGAAAAACTGCAGATGACGCGCTTCGAGAAAGAGCGCTGGGATATTTCTGGTGGCTCGGGGCTGAATG
>CAIPNE010000667.1 GCA_903866355.1 uncultured Gammaproteobacteria bacterium | reverse complement strand
CTTCCTGAGCACTTACGGAAATAGTCCTGTGAAAACTTCGAGCTTGGTGTGGACGTTGCGTTGCGGCCTAGGCCTTTTGCTGGGCTTGGTAACGCTGCCGACTCTGGCTGTGCCGCAAGACATCGTGCTCGTTTTCGATAACTCCGGCAGCATGCGTCGCGCTGATCCGGGCTTCGCGGCGCGCGCGGCGGCACGTGGTTTTTTGCTCGATTTACCGACCGACGCCCGGGTCGCGGTGTTGGTTTTTGATGAAAAAATTGTCCTTAGCGCGCCACTGGCACCGGCTGGTGATGGCAAGGCGCTGAGCGCCAGCCTAGATGGCGTGGACTACCGTGGCCCTTACACCAACAGCCCGGCGGCTGTGGAACGGGCCCTCGATGAGTTGAAAACCAACCGCCTCGCGAACACCCGGCAATCGGTCGTACTCATGACGGATGGCGTGGTGGATACCGGCAATCTGCAGGTCGACGCCGAGCGCCGTGCGTGGTTGCGCGACAATCTGGCACAAGATGCTGCCGCCCATCAGGTACGCCTGTTTGGTTTGGCGTTTACCAAGTCGGCGGACATGCCGCTCATGCAGTCGTTGGCTACCAGCACCCATGGCGGCTATTTCCGTGCCTATACCTTGGCAGAATTGCCCAACGCGTTCGCTAAGCTGCGGGCCGCCCTGCTGGAAGATGTCCCTGCACCGCCGCCGCCGACAGACGTGCCCGCGCTGTCCAATGCGCCATCACTGCCAACGCCAACGGCGCAGCCGGCGGTACCGGCAGCAACCGAGCTGCCAGCGCTACCACTCTCTCCTGCGCCGCCCGCCAGCGTTGGCGCGTTGAACGCCGCCCCGTTAGCGCCACCCGTAGCCTTGCCCGATCCGGCGCCGGGCGCGCCGCAGGTCACACCGGAGGATCGCGCTGCGTTGGAACAAATGTCGCGAGAAACTGGCGTGCCGATGACCCAATTGCTGGCCGAACTGGCGCGCGGGCAAGCATTGCAGTCCTTGCCAGTTCCGCCGTCCTCTTTGACGAGCCAGCCGGTGCTGGCCGAACCGGCGCCACCGCAAACATTGCCGCCCCTGCAAGTTGCACCGTTCGCCCCACCAGTTCCGTCGTCCTCTCTGGCGAACCAGCCGGTTGGGGCAGGTGTTGGGTTGGGCATCGCCATCGGGGCAGGTCTTGCGTTGTTGGGCGGCGCCGCTTGGTGGTTGTTACGCCGCCGCACGCGGGGGAGCGAACTGACAACCGTGCCAAGCGCACCGACGACTGTCCCGCCGAAGCCCTCGAAAGTACCCGAGGGATGGTTGATTGATATCCATGGTTACGCCGGTCTCCCACCCTACCGGCTCACTGACAAACCACTCATGGTGTGCCGCGCGGTGGGTAGCGATTCAGACTATCTCGACTATTACCTCGTGGAAAAAACCACGATAGGGCGGCGGCATGCCGTCATTAAATATAAAGACCGAAGTTTTTGGGTCGTGGACCAAGGCAGCGTCAACGGCACGTTCGTGAATGACGAAAAAGTGGCGGGCGAACGGCAATTGCGCAATGGCGATCTGATCAAATTTCATAAATTTGAATTTGAATTCCAGCATCCTGGCCTCGCTGGTGCCGAGCCCACCTGGGTAGGCTTGCCTGCTGAACAAACCATCGTGGCCGACATGGATACGACCCAAGCGGCAACACCAGTGGTCAACCTGCCGCCAGCGGTGGCCAGTCCGGTGGTTGCGGCCGCGCCCTCCAGCGACCGCTCAACCTTGGCGCTAGACCGACACGAGGTGACGCGGGAAGGTGAACTCGAAAATCTAGAAGACGACCGTGACGACTTTTTCAACGCCGCTGCGGGCGCCGAAGCGCGTGATTTTGCGGCCACGTTGCCACCGACGTTTGGCGGTGGGGTGAGCGAAGGTGTTTGGGATGAACTTACCCTCGCGCTAGCGCCCGATGATCCGTTGTCCGAAACCCTGCCGCGGCCAATCGGCCACGCGGCGCTTGCTGAGTTGAGCGATCCACTGGCGGACACTTTTTTGCGCCCCGCCACCACCGACGACTACGACGCCGATAGCTTTTTTGACGACCTCAGCATCCGCCCAGCGCTGGATCTGGATGGCGAGCCAGTGGGGTTTTCGACCCACAGCGGACCGCCCCCGGGTGACAATTTGACCCTAGTGCAGGATTTCTACACGGCGACCACCCTGATGCCCTCCGCGCAGGCGCCCGATGGGTGGCTCGCTGAGACGGTGGCGTTAGAGCACGCTACAACGTGGCCCCCGACCTACAGCGGCGCTGACCCGCTGGCAGCGGAGGTCGATCTGACACTGGAGGACTTTCTCTCCTCGACCCTGCCGCCGGGCAGCACCAGAGACATCCTGTCTACCACTCAAGACGATTTCGAAATGTTGGATACGGTGGTGAGCGGCCTGTCGGTAGAGGCTGATGGGGCGCTAGAAACCCCAGAAGAACCGTTCAACGAAGCCACCGTCGTGCTCGCTAGCTCACCCCTAGCGCAGGCCAAAGGCCGCGCCCCGGATGAGCCTACAGCTGGTGCGTAAAGGGGTGAGCGTATGGTTTGGTAATTTTGTCCTTGGCGCGTTCGCGAGGCTGGCTGCGAACGCCGCTGGCGCGTGTTTGGGTGAAGGGCCGTAATGGAGAAAGTTTTCGAAGTGTTGGCGGCGTTAAGCGACGGGAAAACGCATTCGGGTGCTGCGCTTGCCGCAGACTTTGGCATTGGGCGTGGTGCGGTGTGGAGTCGCGTCAAGCGGCTGCAAGCGTTGGGTGCCGATATTTCCGCGGTGCCGGGCAAGGGTTATCAGCTAGTCCCGGCGTTTGAGTTTCTGTCTGCCGCCCGTATCACCGAGCATCTTGCGCCGGAGGTCCGTGCGGGGCTGGGCGCGCTGCAGGTTTGCGCGGTGGTGGATTCCACTAACCAGCGCTTGCTGGACGCGGCACAGTCCAGCGACATCCACGGCGAGGCGTGGCTGGCTGAGTTTCAAACCGCGGGGCGGGGGCGGCGCGGCGATCGTTGGCTGGCGGTTCCCGGGGCCTGCATTTGTTTGTCGCTGGGTTGGCGTTTTAACGTGCCACCGCGCGATCTCGGCGCCTTAAGCCTTGTGGTCGGCGTGGCCGTCGCGCGCGCGCTGCAGGGACTTGGCGCCCGTGGGCTTGCGCTGAAGTGGCCTAACGATGTGCTCTACGCCGGGCGTAAGTTGGCCGGCATCCTGATCGAAATGCGCTCTGAGTTGGGCGGCCCGTGTACGGTCGTCATCGGGATCGGGGTGAATGTGGCGTTGGGCGCTGAGGTGCAGGCAAAAATCGACCAACCCACTGCCAGTTTGGCAGATGCCTGCGTCGCTGTGCCTGCGCGGAATCGCATTGCCGCCGCGCTGTTGGCCTCATTGTTTGAGACCCTAGAGGCGTTTGCGACCAATGGCTTTGGCGCGTTCGTACCGGCGTGGCAGACGCTGGACGCTTTGGCGGGGCAGGCAGTTGAAGTCACCTTGCCCGGGCGAATTGTGCACGGCATCGCACGGGGCGTGGATATTAACGGGCTGCTGCAAATTGAACACGACGGGCGTGTGGAGGCCTTTCTGGCCGGCCATGTGCGCTTGCGCGGCGCGTCCTAATGCTGCTCATCGATATCGGTAATTCGCGCGTTAAGGCTGGGGTGCTGGAAGGTGGTCGCATCCACCTGCAAAAGCCTTGCGAGTGGCGTAACGCGGAGGCGGGCGGTCCCTGGCAGGCGCTGCTGGGTGGATTAATTCGTCCCACGCGTCTGCTGGTCTCCAACGTGGCTGGCAACGCCATTGCCGACACACTCACAGCTTGGGCGCAGGAGCGGTGGCAACTGGTGCCCGAGTTCGTTACCGTGCAGCGTGAATTCGCCGGTATGACCACCCGCTATGACCGGCCTGCTCAACTGGGTATCGATCGTTGGCTAGCGGCGCTAGCGGGTTTCCATTTGGCACAAGGGGCGGTCTGTGTGATTGATTCTGGGACCGCCCTTACGGTGGATATTGTTAACGCTGCTGGTGATCACTTGGGCGGATTGATCGTACCCGGACTGGGGCTGATGGCGCGTAGTCTCACGCAGGGAACCGCGCAACTATCGCTGGATGTCGTGCACCGGGTGGATCACATTGCGACCAACACGGCGGCGGCCATTTCTCTGGGCTGCCGTGAAGCGGTGGCGGGGCTGATTGTGCGGGTCGCCGAGCGCTTGCATCGTGAGTTAGAAGAAGAACCCCTATGGGTGGTCACCGGGGGTGAAGCCGAGATGATCAGGGAACTGTCGCCCGTGGCGCTGCGCGTAGTGCCGGATTTGGTTTTGCAGGGCATCGCCATCGTGGGCGCACACCCCACATGAAGCGGCTGGTCGTGGCATTGATGGTGGCCAACGCCATGTTTTTTACTTGGCAGTTGAACGAACAAATTTCAGCGCGCATTGCGCGTGCGCGGCATGCACCGCCTACTGCGGCGAATGCGCCCAGCCTCATCTTATTGAGCGAACTGACCACGCCCCCAGCGCTGCGCCCACCGCCGGCTAACCCGCTCTCTGCCGCGCCTCCCGTGCCCGTTGTTGAAATTTTCGCACCCAGCACCACACCGCCGGTGGCGGAGAACCCGGGCGTGGCCGAGTCGCCAGGCGCTGCGGCGGCCGCACCGAGCGCCACATCGCCGGTGGCAGAGAACCCGGGCGTGGCCGAATTGCCAGACGCTGCAGCGGCCGCACCGAGCGCCACACCGCCGGTGGCAGAGAACCCGGGCGTGGCCGAATTGCCGATTGCTGAAGCTGCCGCACCGAGCGCCACACCGCCGGTGGCAGAGAACCCGGGCGTGACCGAATTGCCGATTGCTGAAGCTGCCGCACCGAGCGCCACACCGCCGGTG
>CAIPNE010000666.1 GCA_903866355.1 uncultured Gammaproteobacteria bacterium | reverse complement strand
GCAGTGGGCTGCGCCGTGGGTTGTCCGACGAGGCTTGGGGCCGTGCTCGTTGACGCTGTGAGGGGCGGCGCCTAGGCCGAGTACGCGTCCGCCCACCGCCGGGCCGTGCGGCACTGCCGGCCCGCCGCGGGGCCCGCACTGGGCGAAGCCGGCTCCCGTTGGGGGCAACACCTTGTCGGTGCGCGAGTTAATTTGGCCCGCCCCGGCGCGGGGTGGGTAACGCCGTGATTGCCGGCGCTGGGCCGGCCCAGCAAGACCAACCAAGCCCTCGCAAGCGCTCACCAGAATCCTGCACGCGCGCGGCCCGCATCCGGCGCTACCGATGCCTCGAGAGCAAAAGTTTTCGGCTGGCGCATAGGTTAACCGCGGGCCGTGGCAGCACGCCCCTGCGGCGGCCCATTTTTATCCTTTGAGGAGTTCTTTTGAGTCTTCTGCCCAGCCTCAGCCCGTCAGCCACCGAGCCTCAGCCAGCCCTCACCCACTACCGTTGGCGGGATATTTTCGCCCTCGTGCTGCCGTATCGCCGCCGCCTCGTGGGCGCGCATCTGGTCGCCGTTTTGGCCGTGGCCCTGGCCGTGCCGGTGCCGCTGCTCATGCCCTTGCTGGTGGATGAAGTGCTGCTAAAACATCCTGGCCGAGGCGTGGCGACCCTCAATCACCTGCTGCCCCAGCCTTGGCAAAACGCCTTGGGCTATGTGCTGGCGGTCCTGGTGGTCACCGTGCTGCTGCGGCTGACGAGCCTGGCGCTGCAGGTCTGGCAGCAACGCGAGTTCTCGCTAACCGCTAAAACACTTATTTTCACGCTGCGCCAGCGTCTGCTGGGCCGGCTGGAGCGGGTGTCGATGGCGGAATACGAAGCGCTGGGAGGCAGCACGGTGGCCTCGCATCTGGTGGTCGATTTAGCCACTATCGACCACTTTACCGGCGACACCTTAAGCCGCCTGCTGGTGGCCGCGCTGACCCTCGCCGGCGCGGCCGGCGTGCTGCTGTGGATGCACTGGCAGTTGGCGGCGTTCATTCTGGTGATGAATCCCCTGACCGTTTATTTCACCCTCCTCATCGCGAAGAAAACCAAGGCGCTCAAAAAGCGCGAGAACGCCGCGTTGCAGGCGTTCCAAGAAGCCCTCACCGAAACCCTAGAGGCTATCCATCAACTGCGCGCGGCTAACCGCGAGCGGCACTACTTGGGGCAGGTCGTGGACTTGGCACGGGACATTCGCACCCACGCGGCGGCTTTCTCGTGGCGCAGCGATGCCGCCAGCCGGCTGTCTTTTGCGGTGTTTCTCATTGGTGTCGATATTTTTCGCGCGACCGCGATGCTGATGGTCGTGTTTTCTGATTTGTCCTTGGGACAGATGATCGCCGTGTTTGGCTATCTCTGGTTCATGCTCGGGCCGGTCGACACCATTTTTAATCTGCAGGTGAGCGCGCAGGCCGCAAACGCCGCATTAGAGCGGATCAACCGCCTGCTAGCGCTGGCCCAAGAGCCGCTCTATCCGGCGCTTAAAAACCCCTTCGCTGGCCAGCGCACTAACGCTTTGTCTCTGCGCGGGATTCGGTTTCGTTACGGCGCGGGGCCGTGGGTGCTGGATGGCATCGACCTGACCCTCGCGCGCGGCGAGCGGGTGGCCGTCGTGGGAGCCAGCGGCGGCGGCAAGTCTACGCTGGTGCAGGTGATTCTGGGCCTGTATCCGCCGGCGGCGGGCGAGCTAGCCTTCGATGGCGTGCCGGTCACGCAGATTGGCTTCGCGCGCGTGCGCGCCCACGTGGGCACGGTGCTCCAGCATCCGGCGTTGTTTAACGACACGGTGCGTAACAATCTCACGCTGGGTGCGCAGTGCAGCGAAGCAGCACTGTGGTCCGCGCTGCGCGATGCGGAATTGGCGGACTTTGTGGCCGACATGCCGCAGGGCTTAGCCAGCATAATCGGGCGCGACGGGATCCGTTTGTCGGGCGGTCAGCGGCAGCGCCTGGCGATTGCGCGTCTGCTGCTGGCGCAACCCAATATCGTCATATTGGATGAAGCCACTTCGGCGATCGACCCAGAAACCGAAGCGAAAATTCACCACACGCTGCGCGAGCGGCTGGCAGGTCGCACACTGCTGATCATCGCGCATCGGCTTTCGGCGGT
>CAIPNE010000665.1 GCA_903866355.1 uncultured Gammaproteobacteria bacterium | reverse complement strand
GCCCGCCCGCCCGCCCTCCCCCACCAGCCGCCGCAACGCCGCCGCGCTGCGTGGCACACCCACCGGCAACGCCACCGCCACGCATCGCGAATATCTAGGCGGCAGCCAGCAAAAACCCACCGAGGAAAAGCCATGACCGCGCTGCCGAAACAAGTCACCAAAAAGCTAGGCCTGGTCATCGACCTAGATACTTGCGTGGGTTGCCACGCGTGCGCCACCAGTTGCAAACAGTGGAACGACACCGGCTATAGCGCGCCGCTCAACGACTACGATCCCTATGGCGCCGCCCCCGATGGCGTGTGGTTTAACCGCGTGCACAGCTATGAGGTGTCCCACGAGGGCAATTCGCGCACGGTCAATTTTCCCCGCAGTTGCTTGCACTGCGACAACGCGCCCTGCGTGACGGTGTGCCCTACTGGTGCCTCGTTTAAACGCGCCGAGGATGGCATCGTGCTAGTGGACGCAGACCTGTGTATCGGCTGCAAGCTGTGCTCGTGGGCTTGTCCTTATGGCGCGCGAGAATTCGATGAGGTCGAGGGGGTGATGAAAAAATGCACCCTGTGCGTAGACCGCATTTACAACGCCAATCTGCCCGAGGCCAGCCGGGTACCCGCGTGCGTGGCGGCGTGCCCCACCGGCGCTCGCAGCTTTGGCGATTTGGGTGACCCCAACTCCGGGGTATCGCAACAGGTCCGCGACCGCGGCGGCTTTGCGCTGATGCCCGAAATGGATTGCGCGCCAGTCAATCGCTACCTGCCACCCCGCGCGCGTACCGCACCCAGCGCACCCCCCCTCACGCCCCTCGTCACGGGCTTCGATTCAGCGTTGCTACGCTGGGTCGACCGTCTGCTCGGCGGCTGAGAAACCCATGCACCCCGCCTACTCTGTCATTTTTTTCACCACCGCCGCCGGTGCGGGCTACGGCTTGCTGTTCGCGCTCGTGCTCGTCGCCACGCTGGTGGCTGTCCCCCTGCCCCCGGCGTTACTGCTCAGTGGCTTAGCGCTGGCCGGCTTGTTGGTCACCGCAGGGCTGTTGTCGTCGACCTTGCATCTGGGTCATCCCGAACGCGCTTGGCGAGCCTTTTCGCAGTGGCGCAGTTCTTGGCTCTCCCGCGAAGGGGTGCTGGCCGTCGCGGTTTATCCGGTGGCGTGTGCTTGGGCGTGGCTGGTGTGGAGCGCCGCGGGGCGCAGTCTGACCTTCGACTTATTAAGCCTACTACTGGCGGTGCTGGCAGCCCTCACCGTCTACGCCACGGGCCAGATTTACGCCTCCTTAAAAGCCGTACCCGCCTGGCATCGCGCTAGCGTACCGACCAACTATTTGTTACTCGCGCTGATGAGTGGCGCCCAACTGCTGCAGGCGCTACAGCTAGGGTTCCTGGACCAGCCTGCTAAGAGTGCCGCCTTGGTGCCGGTGAGCATCGCGCTCGCCGCCCTCGGCAAGGCGTGGTACTGGTGGCAAATCGACCGTGCGCCGCCGCCCAGCAGCTTGGGCAGCGCCACCGGCTTGGGTGCCTTTGGGACGGTCAGCGTGCTCGCCCAGCCGCAGACCGAAGAAAACTACTTGCAGCGAGAAATGGGCTTTGTGCTGGCCCGCAAACACGCTAGCAAACTGCGCGTCTTGGCGGTGTTGAGCCTGTTTGGCGTGCCCCTGCTGGCTTATCTGGCCGGTGGCTTGGGCTGGACCGTCTTGGGCGTGCTGTCCATGGCGGTCGGTCTATTAATCGAGCGCTGGCTATTTTTCGCGCAGGCAAAACACCGTGTGATGTTGTTCTACGGTGGCCGACTTTAACCCGCGCCGCGGCGCGTACTCACGCGCGCCGCCGCGCTCACCGAGCTATTAAGTTAGACGGCCGCCACTGCGGCGCGCCGGTTCCACGGCTTCTGTTCTTCCGCCAGCAAGGTGACAAACGAGGGCCGGGCCCACAAGCGGGTGAGGAAAGCAGCCAACTTCGGCCAGTGCAGGGGATCCGGATCAACCCCGCCGTGCCACAGATTGACGTGCCCGCTCGCCACCGCGATGTCGGCAATGCTGAGCTTGTTGCCCACAAAATACTCGTTACTGCCCAACTGCCGTTCGAGGTAATCCCACATCGGTGCCACCTGGTTCTCAACCACTTCGAGTGCCGCTTCTTTGATTTCCTTGGTGAGCGGCTGCTGCATGGCGACGGGCCCGAGCACTAAGGGCCGAAACACCAAGGGACCGGCGACCGGCATGAGGCCGCTGTCGATGTATTCCTCTAGGCACAGGGCGTGGGCGTAGTCGTAGTGGTCGCTTGGGAAGAGCGGCTGCGCGGGGTTGCAGCGTTCTAAATAAATGCAGATCGCGGTGGAGTCGAAAATCGCGCGCTCGCCGTCCAACAGCGCGGGAATTTTGCCCAGCGGGCTCATCTGACGGAAATTGGGTGGCGGTTGAAACGGGTTGACCGGCTCGTGGGTATAGGCGAGCCCTTTTTCGGCCATATAAACCCGGCATTTACGCACGAAGGGCGACACATTCGTGCCAAATAAGGTGTAGCTCATGCGGGACTCCCGGTGCTGAATTGAAACAACGCAAAGCCTAACCCAGTGACCGCCGCGAGACTAGGCCAGCCATGGCCCGCCGTGACACCGCACCCTGCGGCGTCACGACCTTAGCCACGGCGAACCACCGCCCGCGCCCGGCAACCGGGGCCAGATGGCTTAGAGTAATTCCTCGGCGAGTAGACGCAGCGCCTGTGGAGAATTAACGCTCAGCACCATCGTGCCAATTTCGCCGCGTGCGCTAGCAGCCCGCCACGGGGCCAGACGCTCGCGGATGCGATCAGCAGGGCCCACCAGCGAACAGCCATCGACGAGTTGATCGGGGACGGCCATGGCGGCCTCCTCTTTACGTCCGGCGAGGTAGAGATCTTGAATCTGCGCGGCAGCGGCCTCATAACCCAACCGGCAGGCGTAATCGTTGTAGAAATTCTTGCCACGTGCGCCCATGCCGCCAATGTAGAGCGCGAGAAATTCTTTGATGTGGCGTCGGCAGGCTTCTAAGTCATCGCCCAAAGCGACGCGCACAAACGGCGCAATGTCGAAATGCGAGAAATTTTTCCCGCCGCCCGCCTTGGCAAAACCAGCCGCCAAGGGCTCGCTTAATAAATCAAACCGGCTGGGGTCCATCCACACGGGGAACACGCCATCGGCAATTTCGCCCGCGGCAGTCAAGCCGTTGGGCGAAATGGCGGCCGTATAAATGGGCAGTTTGGGATTGCCGTGGAGAATGCTTTTAAGGGGTTTGCCCAAGCCCGTGCTACCCGGACCCTGATAGGGAATTTGATAATGCTCGCCGTCGTGAGTCACGGGTCCTTCGCGCGCCAAAATCTGGCGCACGATCGAGACGTATTCTTTGAGACGGGTAATGGGCTTGCCATAACGCTCGCCGTGCCAACCCTCGACCACCTGCGGCCCGGACGGCCCGAGGCCCATCAGAAAGCGACCACCGGACAGCTGGTCCATGGTCATCGCGGTCATCGCGGCACAAGCGGGCGTGCGCGCCGCCAACTGCATGATGGCCGTGCCGACTTTGAGTTTAGTGGTATGCGCCAGCGCCCAAGCCGCGGGGGTCACCGCATCTGAGCCATAGGCCTCCGCGGTCCACAGCGAGTCATACCCTAAGGACTCGGCTTCACGCACGAGATCCAAGGGCATTTTGTAATGGGAGCCGGAGTAACCCAGCATTAAGGCTAAGCGCATGGGAGAGGTCCTTCCGTTTATTTTGCTGCGGCCGAGTGTGACCCATCAGGCGATTGTTTGACCAGTCGTTGGCTCCCGCAGCTGACCTCAGCTATGGCCTTGTTCAGCCCTCTGAGGGTGGCGCTTGGGC
>CAIPNE010000664.1 GCA_903866355.1 uncultured Gammaproteobacteria bacterium | reverse complement strand
GTGAGCACCGGGATGACCGCCAAGCCCGCGCTAGTGCCGGTATCCAGCCCGGCGGCGCGGGCCTGCGCTAAAAACAGGGCGCCACGCGCTTGTAGCCGCTGCACGCGCTGGGGTTCGCGTTGCAACAGCGCGAGCGCGGCATGAGCGGCGGCGGCCACCGGCGGGGGCATGCCCACGCTGTAGAGAAAACCCGGCGCCAGATGCTTGAGATTATCGATGAGCGCAGCCTCGCCGGCGATATACCCGCCACAGCCGGCCAGCGCCTTGCTGAGCGTGCCCATCCAAATATCCACCGCGCTGCCGGGCACGCCAAAGTGTTCACGCAGCCCCAGCCCCGTGGCGCCCATCACACCCAAAGAATGGGCTTCGTCGACCATCAAAAACGCGCGGTGACGCTGCTTTACCGCGATAAAACGCGGCAGGTCGGGGAAGTCGCCATCCATGCTGTACAGGCCTTCTACCACCACCAGCACCCGCTCAAAGCGCCCACGCTGTTCGCTCAGCAGCGCATCTAGCGCCTGCCAATCGTTGTGGGGGAACGACAACCGCCGCGCGCCCGACAGCACCATGCCTTGCAGGCTGCTGTTGTGGATCCATTCGTCGTGGAGCACGAGATCGCGCGGGCCAAACAAATGCCCGATCACCGTGACATTGGTCGCGTGTCCGCTCACGAGTGCTAACGCAGCGTCTACCCCATAGGCCTGCGCAATGGCCGCTTCTAGCTGCTGATGCACCGGCCGCTCGCCCGCCACCATGCGGCTGGCCGACACCGAGGTGCCGTATTGCGCGATGGCCTGCGCGGCGGCGGCGTTCACCGCCGGGTGGCCGCACAAACCCAAATAGTTGTAGCTCGCATAATTGAGGTACTCGCGCCCCTCAATGTGGGTGGTGGCACCAGCTAGGCCTTCGTGCACTTTAAAGAACGGATCCGCCACGCCGAAATGCGCCGCGCCCGCGCGCAGCAGCTGCACCTGGCGGTAACCGGGATGCTGGTCAAAGCGCCAATATTGTTCGGCAACTGCAGGGGCCGGTGCGGCCGGCAGGCTGGTGGGGGTGGCGTCCGGCGGCTGGTTGAGCCGGCGCTGGCGGGCCGCGTGGATAAGTTTTTCCTTGAGCTCGGGGGACAATCTGGGGGTGGGACGCTGGGTCATGAAGGGATTTTCGCTCAACTGGCCAACACGCGCGCAGCGGCGTCGCGGGTTTCGTATTTGCTGAGCAAATCTACCTGCGCCGCCAACACCGTGGCGTGCTCGTCCTCGGTGTTGTGGGCCGCGCTCGCAGCTTGGCGCAGCAGCGTCACCACACGCGCAGCGAGCTGCGCCACGGTCTGCTCACCCAGCCCCATTTCGGGCACCCGAATACCAAAGTGGGTTTCTATCTCCATGGCCAACTCTACCCCCATGAGGGAGTCCAGACCCAGCGTGTGAACCGGGATGGTGGTCTCAATATCTGCAGGTGCCACGTTGAGCACGTGGCCCAAGGCTTTTTTGAGCGTGGCGATAACACTGGCCTGCAGTTCGTCGTGGGGCAGCGCCAATAGCGCCTCGCGCAGCTGCCCAGGTGCGGCCGGCAGATCCGCACCATCGCCGTCCATGCGCGCCACTTCGCTGAACTTGGGCGAGTGCGCGCTGCGGAGCACCCGAGCCAGCGCCGGCCACTGAAAAGGCAGCACCCCATTGCCGGGTGCCCCGGTCGCCAGCGTGGTCCCGAGCACCGCCAAGGCTTCTGCAACGCGCAGTGCACGCCCGCCCAAACGCTCGGTCAAGGCCGTGCGCACCCCGGTGTGTCGGGCTAGATAACCGGCGTCTTCAATCGGCCCAAAGCTTAAGCAAGTGGCCGGCAGCCCCGCCGCGCGCCGCGCCCGGGCGAGGCTCTCCAGCCAATGGTTAGCCGCCACATAGCTGCTTTGCCCGGGGTTGCCAAACAACGTGGTGGCCGACGAAAACAGTACAAAAAAATCGAGCGGGCGTGCTGCTGTGAGCCGCGCCAGATTAATCGCCCCCGCAATTTTAGGCGCCAACACGGCCCGGATCTGCGCCGGGCTAAGGTCTCGGGACCAGCCATCGTGATAGTGCGTGGCAGCGTGGATGACCCCACGCACCGGCGCGCCACGGGCATCGGCGGCGTCAAACACTGCCGCCAACGCGGCGTAATCGGTGACATCGCAGGGTGTGGCCAACACGGCAACGCCAGCCTGCGCCAGCTGCGCCAGTGCCGCCGCGGCGGCCGCTGTGAGGGTTGGCGAGCGGCCACACAGCACCAAATGCCGCGCGCCGTGCGCCCCCAGCCACTGCGCGGTGGCCAAGCCCAAACCCGACAGGCCGCCCGTCACCAAATAACTCACCGCCGGATTAAGGGTGAGCGGCGGGGCGGGCGCCGGTGTGGCGAGGGGCGCGCCGAGTGGGTAGGTGACCACAATTTTGCCAATGTGACGGGCGCTCTGCATGTGGCGGAAAGCCTCCACGATGCGCTCCGCGCCAAAGACCCGATACGGCAACGGCGTAAAACCGCCGGTTTGAAAATGGCCCATCACTTCATCTAACAACTGGCGCGCGAGGGCGGGCTGCAGGCGCATGAGTTGGTCTACATCCACCCCAAAATAACTCAGATTATTGCGAAACGGCCGCAGGCCCACCCGGGTGTTGGCAAAAAAATCGCGCTTGCCCAATTCAATAAAACGGCCAAACGGTTGCAGCACTTCTAGGCTGCGGGTGATGGCTGCGCCCGACAAAGAATTCAGCACGACCGCCACCCCGCGACCACCCGTGGCCGCGAGAATTTGCTCGGCAAAATGCAACGAGCGGGAGTCATAACAATGCTCCACCCCCAACAGGCGCAGAAAATCCCGCTTATCCGGCGTGCCGGCGGTGGCATACACCTCGGCCCCCAACAGACGCGCAATTTGGATCGCCGCCAAACCCACCCCGCCGGCCGCACCGTGGATCAGCACGCCCTCACCCGGCTGCAAATTAGCCAGATGCTTAAGCGCATACCACGCAGTGACGAAGGCCGTTGGAATGGTGGCGGCGGCCTCAAAAGAAAGTTCGGGCGGCATCACGGCCACGGCCCAACGCTTGGTACGCACGCGCATGGCAAAGCTCGACGGGCCGTAGCCCAGCACCCGGTCGCCCGGCCGGAATGAGTGTTCGTGCGGGCCTACGCGCAGCACCGTGCCAGCAAATTCCAAACCCAGCGTGGTGCCGGCAAAACCCTGATCCACCGCTTCTGGCGGCAGCAAACCCAGCGCCAGCATGATGTCGCGAAAATTGAGCGCCGAGGTTTCTACCGCGATTTCCAGTTCATCTTCCGCCAAGGGCAGCGCCGGCTGCTGCTGCCAGTGCAGGCTGTCGAGCGCACCGGGCTGCTCAACCACCAGCGTGGCGCTGAGCGGCGCGGCCGCCGGCGGCAATTGCGGCGGGCCAACCAGCGTGAGGCGTGGCACCCACCGCTGACCATCCGCGCCCAGCAGCAGTTCGGACTCCAGTCCCGGTTGGCGCAGTTCGTCCGCCACAGCGCACGCTGCGTCAGCATCAGGCAACGCGCCAATATCGAGGAGCCGTAGCTCAGCCTGCGCCGCCTCGTTCATCAGCGTGCGGCCAAAGCCCCAGAGTGCCGCATCGGCTAGCGCCAGACCCGCGTTACCCAGCGCGTTGCGTGTCACCAACCAGCACGGCAGCGGCGTGCCACCGGCGTCGATCGCCGCGGTGAGCGCCGCGGCCACCGCACAACGCTGGGTTTGGCTGGCCAGCAGCGCATCGGCGGTGGGCGGGGAGCCGGCGTGCGCCAGACCTGCCAGCTGCACCAGGCCCGCCAGCTCATTGAGCGGCGGCAGTTGGGCAGCCAACGCGGCCGGTGTGGTGACCTCAAGGCTGGTAACCGTGGCGCCCTGGGCCATCAGTTGGTGGGTGAGTGCTGCGGCCAGCGGCTGGCTGGTGGCGTCCACCAGCAACAACCAATGCGCGGGCGCCGCCACGACTGGGGGCTGCAACGCGGTTGCCGGCGTCTGTGCCAGCAACAGCCAGCCGCCCGCCAAATTACCCGAATCCAGCGCCACCGCGCTCGCCAGCGTGAAGCCCTGCACCGTTAACTGCTGGCGCCATGCGGTTAAATCCTGTTGCCGCGAGGCGCCGCCGTCCCACCAGTCGGGTGCTGCCCCAAACACAAAATCTATCCAGCGCGTGGGCTGTTGTCCCACCACCAGCAAACAACCACCGGGTGCCAAACTAGCGCGGGCCAGGGCGAGCATCGCATCGAGCTCGGTGCGGCTGGTGGCGTCGTCGCTCAACAACACATAGTCGCAGTCGTGGGTGGCGAGCGGGGGCGTGGTTGCCGCCACCAATTCGCTCACCAACCAGGGCCAGCGGCTGGCGGCCTGCTCGAGCGCGCGGGCCGAGGTGCTGGCAAAACGGTAGCTGCCGCGCAGCGTCGGCGGCACGAGGCCGGCCGCCGCCAACAGCAGCGGACCCTCGGCGGTGATTTCCAGCAGGCGGCGCGGCGGGCTGTCGGCGGGCGCGTCCAACAAAAGGTTGAGCCCTAACCCCAAGCGCGCGCCAGTACTAACGCCACGCACGCGGGTTAGCAGGGTGGCCAGCGTGCCGGCAGCCGGCGCAGGCTCACCCGCCAGCAGCGCGGGTAACTGCAGGCCGGTCTGCGCAACGCTTTGCACCAGCTCAAAATATTCTGGGTATTCCGCCAGCAAGCTGCCGCAGATGGCCGCCAGCGGCTCGGCCCACTGCGCGTCTGGGTCGCGCAACTGCCAGCCGTCTGGCGCGGGCGCGATGGCTCCTTCGGCCTGCACCAACGCCAGCAAGGCTGCCTGCCACGCCGCGCACGCCGGCGTTGCCGAAGCACCCATCTGCAACGCGGCATTCGGCACATAACCGCTGGCATCGGCCAACTGGCTAAGGGCCTGCAGCGTGTAGTGTTGACACAGGCTGTCCAGCAGCGGCTCCGCCTCGTCGGTGTAGCGTTGACCCACGCCCTCTTGCGCCAGATGCCGCGCGAGTTCTGCTACCCGACTTTGTAGGACAGGCAGGAGGTCGGGTGCGGCGGCCCGCTGGCGGTCAGCGGGCAACGCGTCTAGACGCCAGTCCAGATAGCGCAAACCACGTTGGTCGTGCGCGCTGGGTACGCGTCGAAAATCCACCCCTTCCGCACTGGCCAATACATTGCCGGCGGCATCCAGCACCTGAAAGTCAGCGCTCAAAGTGCGCGTGGAACGCCGCACGCAGCGCGCGCTCACCGCCGCCGGCGCGGCGGCGTGGCGTGCGCACACCAGCCGGGCAATGCGCACCGGCAAATACAGCATGGGCGTGGTGTTCTGGGGGGCCTGCGCCAAAAGTTGCACCACCAACTGAAACGCGGCATCCAGTGCCATGGGCGAGAGCAGAAAGTCGGCAT
>CAIPNE010000663.1 GCA_903866355.1 uncultured Gammaproteobacteria bacterium | reverse complement strand
GCGTCCAAATACCAGTCGGTTAGCGCCTCGTCGGCGCGCTGCCCCACCAGCGCCACGCAGTGCTCAAAGGCTTCTTTAAATAAATCGCGGTGCAGGTAATAAGGCTTCTGCGCGTAACTTGCGCTGAGGGCGGTCAGGGCCGTGCCATAGGCTTTTTTGAGGGGCCGAGCGTCCGCCAAACCCAGCCGTCCCGCGGCGGTGGCGAGCAGTTCTGCATGTTGGCGCGGCACGTGGCGATAGCTAAAAAGCGTCCCGCCGAGGTCAAAAAACACACCCTTGATTGGCATCACTCTCATCCCTATTGGCTCTCGGGCGCCCAGTATACGCATGCCCTGTGCGGTGTGAATTGTGCCGTTATACTGGCGTCCAATGGTCGCTACTCGGGTTTTAAGGAAAGCATCATGCGGTTCGGATTAATGACGGCTGCAAGCTTAGAAGGGCTGCACGTCGATGCTATCGTGGCCACCGCGCAACAGGCCGAAGCGGCGGGTTTCGACAGCCTCTGGATGGCCAATATTTTTTCGCTCGATGCCATCTCCACACTGGGTTTGGTGGGGCGCGAGACCCACCGCATTGAGCTCGGCACGGCAGTCACGCCAACCTATCCTCGCCATCCTGTGGCGATGGCGCAGCAGGCGCTCACCACCGCGCAAGCGTGTGGCAATCGTTTCGTGCTGGGTTTGGGGGTGTCGCATCGTGCGGTCATTGAGGACCTTTTCGGCCTGTCTTTTGCGCAACCCGCGCGGCATATGCGGGAGTATCTGGAAGTGTTGCGGCCGCTGCTCAGGGGCGAGGCGCTTAACCACGTCGGCACAGAATTTAGGCTGGGACGAGCGCAGTTTCGCGTGCCGGGCGTGCGCGATGTGCCGGTCGTGGTGGCAGCGCTGGGTCGGCACATGCTGCGGCTCACCGGGGAACTGGCAGACGGTACCAGCACGTGGATGGTGGGACCGGTGACGATGAAAAAACACATCGTGCCGCAACTCACGGCCGGCGCGCTGGCAGCGGCGCGGCCCGCGCCGCGCGTGATCGGTGGCTTTCCCGTGGTGCTCACCCACCACGTGGACGAAGCGCGGGCGCGCCTAGCCAAGTTGCTGGCCGGCTACGGGCAATTGCCGAGCTATCGTCGCATGCTCGACCGCGAAGGCGTTGCCGGCCCGGCGGATATCGCCTTGGTGGGCGATGAGGCCGCGCTGCGGGTGGGTTTGCAGCGTCTGCGTGACAGCGGCGTGACCGATTTCAACGCCTCTATTATCCCGGTGGAGGCAGGCGTTTATGCCCGTACGTTCGATTTTCTCGCGGGCGTCCGCCACGAATTTGCTTAACAAAACAACGCGATCTTAAATCACAACTTTTTAAGAGCAGAGGCTATGTCTGAGATCCATCCGTTTATATTTGCCGCACCCGAGCACGCGCTGAGCGACCTCAAAAACCGTTTGGCCGCTACCCGCTGGCCCGAACGTGAGACGCCTAATGACTGGAGCCAAGGTGTGCCGTTGGCGTACCTGCAGGAAATCTGTGCCTACTGGCGCGAGGAATATGACTGGCGTCGCTGCGAGACGCGGCTGAATTATTGGCCGCAGTTCCTGACCAACCTCCAGGGTCTTGCGATCCAATTTATGCATGTCCGCTCGCCGGTGCCCAACGCCTTGCCACTGCTCATTACCCACGGCTGGCCGGGTTCGGTCGTCGAGTTCTTGAAAGTCGTGGGTCCGTTGACCGATCCGGCGGCCCACGGGGGCGATCCGCGCGACGCCTTTCACCTCGTTTGTCCCACCTTGCCCGGCTTTGGTTTTTCCGGCAAACCGACGGCACCGGGTTGGAATATTCAGCGTATTGGCCAGGCTTGGGGGGAACTCATGGCCCGCCTAGGCTATGCGCGCTACGTCGCCCAGGGTGGCGATTGGGGCTCGATGGTCACGCACAGCATGGCCCTCACCGAAACGGCGCACTGCGCGGGCATCCACGTCAATATGCCGTTGGTGACACCCACGGCCGATTCGCGCAGCAATCTCACGGCTTTCGAACAGGCGGCCATCGCGGGCGGCAAGCACTATTGGGAATGGGACTCGGGTTATTCCAAGCAACAGAGCACGCGCCCACAGACGCTAGGTTATGGTCTGGTGGATTCTCCCAGCGGGCAGGCGGCGTGGATTCTAGAGAAATTTTGGGCTTGGACGGACTGCAACGGTTATCCAGAAAACGCGCTGTCCCGCGATGAATTACTGGACAACATCATGTTTTATTGGCTGCCGGCCGCGGCGGCTTCATCGGCACGCCTTTACTGGGAAAGCTTTGGGAGGATGGCGAGCCCGCAAGAGCCCATCCATTTGCCGGTGGGGGTGAGTATCTATCCCCACGAAATTTTTCGCCCCTCGCGGCGCTGGGCGGAAGCGCGTTACACCAACCTCACGCACTACAACGTGTTGGATAAAGGCGGCCATTTTGCCGCCTTCGAGCAACCCGAGATATTTGTGGATGAAGTGCGCAGCGCGTTTCGCGCCCTGCGCTGAGGCTCGCTGTGGGGTTCGTTAGATAATGGTACTGCCACCGTCGATCACAAAATTTTGGCCGGTGGTGAAGCTACCGGCGCGGCTGGCGAGATACACCGCAATGCCGGCGAGTTCATCGGGTTCGCCGATGCGGCGCAGCGGATCGTTGATCGTGCGCTGGGCCAGTAGGGTTGGATTTTCCCAGAGGGCGCGGGCAAAATCGGTGCGGATTAGGCCGGGCGAAATGGCGTTGACGCGCACATTATGCGGGCCATTTTCTACCGCCAGATTGCGCACCAATTGCAAATCGGCAGCTTTAGAGATGCAGTAAGCGCCCAGTTTATCGTGACCTTTCAGTCCGCCTATCGAGGACACCAGAATGATCGCGCCGTCGCGTTGGGCGATCATTCGTGGCAACACCATTTGCGTCAGCCAGTGATTGGCAATGATGTTGACGCCGAGAATTTTCTCGAACGCAGCGTCTGGTAACTCGCTCATCGAACCGTAGTAGGGATTGACGGCCGCGTTACACACCAGAATATCGATGCGCCCCAGTTGTGCGTAGGTGGCTGCGACCAGTTTCTCCAACGCTGCCTTGTCGCCGATGTTCGCGGGGATGGCCACCGCGCTACCCGCTTCGTTGTGCAGTTCGGCGTTGATTTCTGCCGCCACGCGCTCGCAGGCATCGGCCTTGCGGCTGCAAATCACGACGGTAGCACCGTGGTGCGCCATGGCAGTGGCAATGCTGCGGCCAATGCCTTTGGTGGAGCCGGTAATCAAGGCCACCTTGCCGGTAAGATCGAATAGATTGCTGACCATGTGAGTAACGCTGCTCCGTGCCTTGGAAAGGCCGGAAATTATCCGGGCTGCGTGCAGCAAACGCTAGCGAAGTTAGCGCCCAGAGGATTTTTAATGTTTGTGATCAACCCGCGTCTAAGCCTCCCTGACCACGAAATCGTGATTGACGCGATTCGTGCGCAGGGTGCTGGTGGCCAAAACGTCAATAAAGTAGCCTCGGCTGTGCACCTGCGTTTCGATATTCAAGCCTCGTCTTTACCCGGCGAACTCAAAGCCCGTTTGTTGGCACAACGTGATCGGCGAATCACGACTGACGGCGTGGTGGTGATCAAGGCGCAGCGGCACCGCACGCAGGACCGTAACCAGGAGGATGCGCTAGCGCGTCTGCGCGAACTCATCCTTGCGGCCAATTTTGTCGCTAAAACCCGTAAGCCCACCCGCCCAACGCGGGGCTCACAGCAGCGACGCTTAGACACCAAAGCCCTGCACGCGCGCACTAAAGCCCTGCGTGGCCGCGCAGAGGAATAAGTCTTGCCGCGCTAATAGGCTTGCGTTGGGTGTCATGGCTTGGTAATCCTGCAGAAAGGTTACTGGCGTCCACGTGGGTGCCGGCTGTGAATCAAGCCGACCTGCGCCCGGGTTGGCGGTGCTAAGCGGTTATTTATGTTGCGGCGGGTGTGCTCACCCAATGCCGCGTTCAACGCGCAGATAAAGAGGTTCTTGCCCTATGAAAAACGCTAACAATCTGTTGAAAGACCTGCTGGACCGGGAGGCAATCCGGGAACTACCCGCGCGCTACTGCGACTGTGTTTGGCGCAATGATATCCCCGCACTCGTTAAGCTGTTTGCGCCAGACGGCCGGTTTAGCATGGCGACTGCCGCACAGACTTACGTGGCCCAAGGCCATGCTGAACTATTAGATTTTTACGCGCGCGGGCTGGCCATGACCCCGCGCCCTTATATCCATAATCAGGTGGTGGAACTCGGCAAAAAAGGCCATGCGGTGGGGCGCTGTGTTTTGGAACTGCGGAGCGCCAAACGCGATATGGAATGGCTGGGGGCCGGTTATTATCTGGACCATTACGTGAAGCTAAAAGGC
>CAIPNE010000662.1 GCA_903866355.1 uncultured Gammaproteobacteria bacterium | reverse complement strand
CGCCAATGGCCATCCAACCTCCAACGCCAAACGTAAGCACAACACTATGACGACCCGACCTCTCTCACCACATTTGCAAATCTACCGGCCGCAGTTAACCAGCGTGCTGTCGATCACTCACCGCCTAACTGGTCTGGCGTTGAGTCTCGGCACGGTGGTGCTGCTGTATTGGTTGCAGGCCGCCGCCCGCGGCCCAGAAGCCTACGCGGCCGCCCAAGGGGTGCTGGGTCTGGGTGTGATCAAGGCCCTGCTGGCGGCTTGGACTTGGGCGTTCTTCTATCATTTGTGTAATGGAATTCGACATCTTTTCTGGGACGCCGGGCTCGGTTTCGAATTAAACAAAGCCTACGCCTCGGGCTATGCCGTGTTGGTCAGCGCGAGCGCGCTCACAGTGCTGGTATGGGCCTATGTACTCACCCACACTGGGGGTGCGGCATGAGCCTGCGCAGCGATTTGGGTCGGGTCAAAGGTCTCGGCTCGGCCAAAGAAGGTGTTCAACACTGGCGCATGCAGCGGCTCACGGCGCTCGCCCTGTTGCCCTTGACGCTCTGGTTTGTGGCGTCGCTCCTGTGTGTTTTCCGCGCCAGTCACGCCGAAGTCGTGCAGTGGATCGGCCAGCCGCACATCACGGTGCTGCTGTTAGCGCTATCAATCGCCCTGTTCTGGCACCTCTTGCTCGGCGTGCAGGTGGTCATCGAAGATTATGTCCACGCCCCGTGGAAGCAGATACTGGCGCAGGTTCTACTGCGCGCCGGTGTCGGCCTCGGCGGCCTGTTGGCGGTGGTTTCCATTCTAAAAATTTCGCTGGGATTGAACTAACCCATGGCTAGCTATTCGCTGATCGAGCATACGTATGATGTGGTGGTGGTAGGCGCTGGCGGGGCCGGACTGCGAGCCACTTTTGGGATGGCCGCCGAAGGGCTCAAAACCGCCTGCATCACCAAAGTCTTCCCAACCCGCAGCCACACCGTGGCCGCCCAAGGTGGCATGAGTGCCGCGCTGGGCAATATGGGGCCCGACGATTGGCGCTGGCACATGTACGACACCATCAAAGGCTCTGACTGGCTAGGCGACCAAGACGCCATCGAGTACATGTGCCGCGAGGCCATCCCCGCGGTGATCGAACTCGAACACTACGGCGTGCCCTTTTCCCGCACCGAAGATGGCCACATTTACCAGCGCCCGTTTGGTGGCATGACCACCAATTACGGCGAAGGCATTGCCCAGCGCACTTGCGCGGCGGCCGACCGCACCGGTCACGCCATCCTGCACACGCTGTATCAGCAATCCCTCAAGCACAACGCCGAATTCTTTATCGAATACTTCGCCGTCGATCTCGTGATGGACGACGACGGCGCGTGTAAGGGCGTGATCGCGTGGAACCTCGCCGACGGCACGTTGCACCTCTTTCGCGGGCACTCGGTGGTGTTGGCGACCGGCGGCTACGGCCGGGCGTACTTCTCCGCAACCTCAGCGCATACCTGCACGGGCGATGGCAACGGCATGGTGTTGCGCGCGGGCCTGCCGCTGCAAGACATGGAATTCACCCAGTTCCACCCCACCGGCATCTACGGCGCGGGCTGCTTGATCACCGAGGGGGTGCGCGGCGAAGGCGGCTACCTCACCAATTCCAAAGGCGAGCGCTTTATGGAGCGCTACGCACCGAACGCCAAAGACCTCGCCTCGCGCGATGTGGTGTCGCGTTCCATGACGGTCGAAATTCGTGAAGGGCGCGGCGTGGGTCCGCTCAGCGACCACATCCACCTGCACTTAGAGCACCTGGGGGCCGATGTCATCCATGAGCGCTTGCCGGGCATCGCAGAATCGGCCCGCATTTTTGCCGGCGTCGACGTCACCAAAGAGCCGATCCCGGTGCTGCCGACCGTGCACTACAACATGGGGGGAATTCCGACCAACTACCACGGCAACGTGGTAACCCTCAAAAATGGCAACCCCGACACCGAAGTGCCGGGGCTGATGTCCATCGGTGAAGCCGCGTGCGTTTCAGTACACGGCGCCAATCGCTTGGGTTCAAACTCGCTGCTAGACCTCGTGGTCTTCGGGCGGGCGGCGGCCAAACGCTGCTCAGCGGACATCAAGCGCAACCAGCCACACCCGGAACTCCCGGCGCGAGTCACCGACCAGGTCATCGCCCGCTTCGACCGCCTGCGGCACGCCAACGGCAGCGAACCCACGGCCAAACTGCGTTCGGACATGCAACGCACAATGCAGCACTATGCGGCAGTCTTCCGTACCGGCGATGCGCTGGCCGAAGGCGCCACGAAAATGGATGCGATTTACCAAGGTTTCCAGCACGTGAAGGTCACCGACCGGTCACTCATCTGGAACACCGATCTGGTGGAAACGATGGAGTTGGATAACCTGCTGGGCAGCGCGGTGACCAGCATCCACGCCGCCAGCAACCGCACGGAGAGTCGTGGCGCCCATGCGCGCGAGGACTACCCGGAGCGGGACGACCAAAACTGGATGAAGCACACGCT
>CAIPNE010000661.1 GCA_903866355.1 uncultured Gammaproteobacteria bacterium | reverse complement strand
CCCTTGCTTTGTTCATCAACCGATGCGGCAATATTGCTCACGCCACTGCTGACATCTGTTACCGAAGCTCCCGCCTGGATCAGCATGCTGGATACAGTCTTAATCTGCTGCTGGGTAGACTTCAATGACTGTAAGCCATGCTCGATTGCTTTTTCCACCAGGGCTGCGACGATGCGCGGCAGGTGGGCGACCGGGATTGCAGGAGCGGGTTTACCCGCGATTTTCCCAGCGGCGTCAACCAGCTCGTATTCCCAGCCCTTCTGTACCAGCAGGACGCAGGTTTGAAAACGCCGTGCAAACCAGCATTTTTGTCCGGTATAAGAGGCCACCGAGGTCGGCTCGAAGCGGTTTACCAACCGAAAACGGCAGGCATCAAAGGCGAATGCGCTACGCGCCCAAGGGTGTCGCCGCCACAGTGCCAGCGCCTGACGGCGGCTCGCTGCCCGGGACAAATGGCCGAGGTGCTGGCCCTGCTTGCACGCAACCGTTCACGAACATTCGGGTCCCAACGGATCGCCCATCCACCGGCTGCGGGTAGGGCTTCAGCCCCGAACGCTGAGCCAATCGCGGGCAAGCCAGTGATGGACTACCCAGTCGCCGAAATCGGCGGCGTGGACTTCCCTCGCTTTGGGTTGATCCACGACGAAGGCGAGGGTGCGGGAGGGGCGCCATGTCTGACCGTTCAAGGCGTCGCGGGTCTCGATCAGATGATCGAGGCACCGCGCTTCATACGCCATCGTGTTGCGGGCCTGGCGCTTGCCGCGCCGGCATGCAGTGTAAGCCGCATACAGGTCGCGGAAGCGAACCGGCCCGCCAGTACCACTATCCGCCACGAACCAGCTGCACGTAGTTGTTGTTCGTCTTATTGTCGTCGTTGGTATTGCCATTGTTGAGATTGACGTTCCACGCGTTAGTTGGATTTGGGACACACGACGAACCAGACCAGAAGTTCGACGCATTGGCCCCCGTGCTTGTCGGGTGTTATGCGGTAATGCAGGCGCACCTATCGGGGCTAAAGCCCTCCTACGAGTGCCCGGCCAAAATTTTCGGACAACCCTCCTCCACTTCCCTCGTGGCAGCCCACCCGCCGCCCATCCTTTCGGTAGGGCGGCGTGCATGCTTCTGCCCAACCCGGCGACCGGCTGCCAGGCCAATGGGTTGGGCGACGAGGGGAGGTGTCAGCCTCGTCCCCGGTGAGCGATCTGCGCCATCCCCCGCTCTGTTTCGACAGCGCAACGGCCAATTCCGCTGCCCTCTCAAATTCCTTGAAGCTGGCGAAGGCCTTCACTTCCTTGCCCATTTGCACCAGCAACTTGAGTTTCTCAACCGTTACCGCCAGGCGCTCCACCGCCCGCGCCCACCCTTCCCGCTCGCCATTGGCCACTACCACGCCGCGGCACACCGCATAAGCCTGCCGACGCAAGTCGGTGCAGAGCGCATATTTGTGGTAGCGGGGAAAGCGCCGCACGGCCTCTTCCAGCAACGTTGCCAAGGCAACGGCATCTTTCCAGATGGGCAAGTGGTCGTAACGGGCCATGGCAGCAAAGATCAAAAGAGCCTAAAACTGTCCGCCACGAACCAGCCGCACGCGGGGGAGGCCCGTCTTAGCGACGGCGTCGGTACTGCCATTGCCGAAAAAGACGTACCACGCTTTAGCCGGACCCGGGACATACGACGAACCAGACCAGAAGTACGACACTGTTGTGTTGATGAAATAAGCAGGGTCTATAGCCGGACTCGATCCATCGGCAAACACCAGGGTGAGGAGTTCGCGCCTAGTGGGCATGCGCCAGTCAGTGGCGTTGCATAAGTTTGCTGTGTTGACATCGGCGACGAATTTTTCTGTGTCACAGCGTGCACTTTCATCACAAGTTCCCCCATTCACTGTGCCCGCATCGCCGCCGTTGGTGGAGGGGTCGGAGCTGTACCAGGTGTAGGTGCTGTCTTTATTGCGCAAACCGCTGGTGGTTTTGACCTCCCAGATCAGTCCGGTGATGTTGTCTTTGGTGCAGGCCCAATCGTCTGCTGCAGCTCCCAGTGTGGCGCCAGCGGTAAGCTCTGAGCCGTTGTTGGCGATCTTGGTGTAGTCAAAGCCCTTGGTGCCCGCACCGGTCTTGGTAAGCCTCCCCGCCGCTGCGGCGGCATCACGCCCGTAACGGCAATCCTGGCGCGGATGGCTTCCGGCATCGCGGGCGATGCTGGCCGGGTCGGATGCGGCCACAATGACGGCTTCGGTGTCGTTGTAACAGGTGTCCTGCCCGGTATCTGGCAGGCCTGCCGCATGGGCAGGCATCACGATGGCAAACAGCAGGGGGAGCAGGGAAATACGCGGTAATCGGATCATGGTTGTGGCTCCGTGGATTGAAAAAATGGGCGCGAGACGGCCCGGCTGGGCATCGCCTTGAATGGGCGT
>CAIPNE010000660.1 GCA_903866355.1 uncultured Gammaproteobacteria bacterium | reverse complement strand
GGCTTGGTGAACGGCGTGCGCTGGGAAGATGTTGAAACCGAGCAGACCTACGCTGCCAGCGCGCGCGTGGTCATCAACGCCACCGGCCCCTTCACCGATACTCTCCGACAACTGGCCGAGCCCAGCGCGCAACCCATGATCGCGCCGAGCCAAGGCGCACATTTAGTTCTCGACCGATCCTTCTTGCCGGGCGACAGCGCGATCATGGTGCCCCACACACGAGATGGCCGCGTCATGTTTGCGTTACCGTGGCATGGTCATACCCTCGTGGGCACCACCGAGACCGCCGTCAGTCACGCCACACTCGAGCCCGTGCCACGCGAGGCAGAAATTGATTTCATGCTCAGCACCGCGGCGCTTTATCTGGCCAAAGCACCGACCCGCGCCGACATCCTCAGCGTCTTTGCGGGAATCCGCCCTTTAGTGAAGGCGGGCAATGGTCAAAATACCGCGGCACTGTCCCGCGACCATACCCTCCACATCGACCAATGCGGTTTGCTCACCCTCGCCGGCGGCAAATGGACAACCTATCGGAAGATGGCGCAAGACGCGGTGAATCATGCGGCGACCTTGGGCGATCTCCTCGACAAACCCTGCCTCACCAAGACCCTGAACATCCATGGTTTTCACCCGAACGCGGCGCAGTTCGGCGCACTGAGCGTGTACGGAACCGACGCCCTTGCCGTCCAACGCTTGATCGCGGCCGACCCCACGTTGGCTCGCCTGCTAGACCCCGCCCTGCCCTACATTGCGGCCGAAGTTGTGTGGGCGGCCCGCGCCGAGATGGCCCGCACGCTCGAAGACGTGCTTGCCCGGCGCACCCGCGCCCTATTTCTCAATGCTGCGGCCGCCCAGCGCATGGCGCCGGCGGCGGTCCGTTTACTGGCGCAAGAGTTGGGTCGTGATGCCGACTGGCAGGCCGAACAACTGTTGGCTTTCACCGCGCTGGCGCGCGGTTATCAGGTGGCCTAGCAGCGCGCTGTGGGTTGCTGAAACTCGGCAGCCACAAGCCGGCGCTCACCCAGCCACTCCCAATTGGTCGGCTGATGGCCGTCACCGGCAAAGCAAAATTCATCCCTAACCGCTAAGCCCAGCGCTGCCCACCCTTCGCCATGCCGCGCCTTTAAGGGCAGACGGTGGCCGGTTGTGCAGACCAGCTGCGTGCCGTGGTCGCCATAATCCCTGCCAGTTGCCCTATCGCTTGTTGATGGGCCTCCACTAGGTCGGCAATTTTGGGTCCTCCGGCCGCTTGGCGAATAACGCTACTGCAGGTCAGGTTACGGCGCTTCTCGCGACCTCCCCGCTGACTCATGCTCCAGACGACGTCAATCAGTGCGTATTGCTGCGACACGGAATCGAAACGCCGCACTTCAACTTGCAACGAGAGCGTTGGCAGGTTGGACTGTGGGACTAAACCGGCGATGTCACGCGTGCCGAGATTGGCTTCGAGTTGGCTGACCAGCGCGTCGTGGAATTCATCCGCTAAGGGCGCACTCCAGCGCTCCGTTTCCAGTAACGCCAGAGTGCCGGGACCCTCGCGCACGACCACCTCCGGCTGGTCGACTTGAACCGGTACGCGCACCGGTCGCACCTCAAACTGGAAGGTTGGCGCCGCCTCGGTACGAGCGGCGGCCGGTGTCGCGCTTGGCAACAAGGTGTAGTAGTGAGTGGGTGCCGAGGCGCAAGCGCTTAGGCCCAGCGTGACAAGTATGGCCAGTATGCGAATGGTCATGGTTTGGGTTCCTTCTCAATGTCTCGAGAGTACGAAGGCGACGATTGATAGCCGTCGGGCTGTTTATCTTTAACCCGCCCGCGAATGAGCGCTTCGGGATGACGGGCGAGAAAATCGGTTAACACTCGCACTGAGCGCACAGTCCGGGCGGTCTCATCGATCAACTCTCCCACTTCTTGGCGCGGGGCAGAATCCTCAGCCAGAATGTCGCTCGTCAACGCCATGGTTTTGTGGGTCTCCACTAGGGTGTCGTGTAATTCCGGTAGCACCGTATCGCTAATTTGCTTCACGGCGATGTTGGTTTCTTTGAGGGTTTGATCAAACTCTGGCAGCAGCGAATCATTGACCTCTTTCAGGGTTTTCCGCGCTTCCAGCAACCCGACATTCAGATTGATGCCGATGTCATCGAAGGGCACTTTGCTGATCTTCTCGACCGTTGCTTGCACCTGATCCTGAAGTTTATCGAAGCCACCCTCGATGGTGGGAACCTCCAAGGGCTGAGCCTTGAAGTCGAATAACACCGGCGCGGCATCGGGCTCAATATCCATCGAGACATAGAGTTGCCCCGTCAATAGAGACCCGGTTTTGGCCTGCGCCCTCAGCCCCTGTTCCACTAACTTAGCCAACAACCAACCGGGCTTACCGCCTTCTGCCTTGATGACGACGGGGTTAGAAACAATAGCTTGATAAAACTTGCCCAGCTTGTTGGGGTAGATGACGGCCCCAACTAGCGTTGGAAACTTCTGGGTCACCAAATCGTAGTCAAGGTCGATGGAAACCACTTGACCGATACTCACGCCGTGAAACTCCACCGGGGCACCGACGGCTAAGCCACGCAGGGGCTGATCAAAGCGCATCCGGATGTAATGTGGTGCGCCATTGGCGGCCTCGGCGGCACTCTGATCGACAAACAGCGTGAATTTCGCGTCTGCTTTGGACTGCTCGACGGAAGTGCTGTACTGCGGTTCAACGAACGCAATACCCCCAGCCAGAATCGCGGCGAGGGACTCGGTGCTGATTTTCATGCCATCGGCGCCCAAGTTGACCGCAACGCCACTGGCATTCCAGAAGCGCGTATCGGCCGTGACAAATTTGTCGTAGGGCGCATTAACAAAAAGCTTTAAATCGACCCCTTTACCATCTGGAGACAGGTGGTAGGACACCACTTGCCCCACGAGAATGCGCCGATAATAGAGGCCCGATCCAATATCCAAAGAACCTAGGGTATCGCTGTGCAACTCATAACGAGTGCCCTGCTCGCGAAACGTAATCGGTGGCGGATTTTCCAGGCCGGTAAAGGCATCTTGCGTATTAGTGGCCTCGCCGGCTTCAGCACCGATAAAGGCACCGGAGAACAGCGTGTCCAAGCCTGAGATTCCGCCGGCACCAATGCGCGGTCGCACCACCCAAAAACGGGAGTCACTCGCGGCAAACGGCTTGGCCGACGCCACCAGCGCGATCGCAACATCAACCCGCGAACGATCTTCGTGCAGGGTAATCGTGGTCACTTTACCGATGACCACATTTTTATATCTGACCTCGGTCTTGTTTTCCGTCAGGCCGTCACCGGTCAGAAAGGTCACCGTGATTTTGGGTCCCACCTGCTTCTGGCTATGAATCAGCATGGATATCCCGATCGCCGCAGCGACGATCGGCACGGCCCACACCCAAGAGACGCTGACGCGGCGCCGCTTGACCACCGGCTTACTGGGCGCCGGCTGGGGCGGGGAATTCGAGTGTTCAGGCATCTTCAACCTCTGGGTCCCAGATAATCCGGGGATCAAAACTAAGGGCGGCGAACATTGTGAGTAGCACCACCAATCCAAAAAACAGAATGCCGCCGCGGGGATCTATGCTGCTCAGGGAGCGAAACTGCACCAGTGCGGCGACCAAAGCGACCACCAGCACATCGAGCATCGACCAATAGCCCACCACCTCGATCATGCGAAACATTTTAGCCCGCTCCGTCGGGGCCCAGCGGCTGCGGCGTTGGCAGGTGACCAGCAGCGTGCCCAACACCAGAAACTTGGTACAAGGCACGACCACGCTGGCGATAAAAATCAGCAGAGCAAGATCCCAACCACCGCTTTCCCAGAACTCGAGTATGCCGCCAAAAATGGTGTTCTCGCTGCCACTGCCGAGGATGTCCGTGTACATAACCGGCAAAGCATTGGCGGGGATGTAGCAAATGAGACTCGCCGCTAAAAAAGCCCAAGCGCGCGCCAAGCTATTGGGTTTGCGTCGATGCAGGCCCGCACCACAGCGGTCACAATGCGCATGCGCCGCCGGACAGGCCTGACGGCAGCCATGGCACAAGACCAAATTCATTTGTCCCGCAGTCGCTGGCATGGTCATGGAATCACGTCCTCTAAGTCTTTCCATAAGCGGCGAATCCCTCTGCCTGAAATCAGGATGACCAAAACGGTCAGCATGCCCAGCGCCCACAGGCCCATGCCTGGGTGCACATCGAGCATGCCGGCCAATTTGACGATGGCGACCAACACGCCCAGCAGGCCCACTTCCAACATGCTCCACGGCCGCAAATGTTCCAGCGTGCGCATGCAGGCCTTAAACCCCGGCGCCGCCCGTCCCAACACTGCAAAGCTGGTCAGCCAGCAGGACAACGTAATTTGAATAAAGGGCACCACAATGATCGTCATTCCCGCCACCAGCGCGATGGGCGTCAGAGGCCCTTTGGCCAAAGCTAATACGGACTCCGACAACGTGGCCTGGTTACTCAAACCCTGCATGGTGATGGAAATCACGGGGAAGACATTGGCGAAAATGAAAATCAGCGCCGCGCTGATCGACAGCGCCAGAAGCTGTTGGACAGTGAGGGGATCATCACGCTGCACTAGCGCCCCGCAGCGCACGCAATAGGCTCGCTCGCGCGCACCCAGCGGCACCGTCTCATGCACGGAATCGCAATACTCGCAGATAATAAGCGGGGCACTCGGCGGCACGACGGTCGGCTCTATCGGAAGCATAGCGCTCGATTCTAGGTAAGCGGGAAGTGTAGCAGTTGAAGCACCATTTGCCTGCCGCAATGCAGCTTAGGGGTACCCCGAAGTGGGGCTTGAACGACCTTGGGCCGGGCCGCCAATCAGGCGCCTGGATGCCACTGCGCCCGGGCAGTCCCGGAGGCTATCGCATCGCCGGTGTGAACCGGGCATACGCCACCGATGCCCGCCGCGATGAGTGGCCGAAGGACGCCTGCCGGCCGCGCCTTCGCCGTTCAACGGTGGCGCACCATGGGAGACCACGGGTGGCGTAGGCGAATGCAGCGTTGCTAGGTTTGCGCGGCCCGTCACCCGCGTCGAGGTCAGCCCATCAGCAAACCGCCGGGGTCGCCCGCCGGTATGCCCCACCGCCATACGCGGCGGCTTGCGGCTGCGCGCCAGCTCTCTGGTCCTGCGTGAATACCAGTTTATGCCGGGATAAATCCGTGCCCCACCTGAGGATGGCAACCCTACTCCCG
>CAIPNE010000659.1 GCA_903866355.1 uncultured Gammaproteobacteria bacterium | reverse complement strand
AGCCTTGCTCATCCAGAATCCATCGAATACCTTGCCGGTTACGGTAATGTCGGACAGGTGCTTCACCCAATAAGTGCCGTAATAGCCGGGGACGATCAGCCGCACTGGGTAGCCATTCAACAGGGGCAGGTCGGCGCCGTTCATTTGCCACGCCAGCATGACTTCACCGTCGAGCGCGTGATCGATATTAAGTGCCTTTATGAAATCGGGCGCATTACCTACGGGCGGCGTGTCGAGGCCGTTGAATGCGACCTGCACCGAGCCTGCTTTCACGCCCGATTTCTCCAGCACTTTGCGCAGCGGGATGCCGGTCCAGCGTGCGTTACCCATGGCACCGTTCGAAAGCTGGTTACCGTTGACGCGCGGCGTAAAGTGAGCCCGGCTGTTACCGGAACACTGGTCGACGGCGACCAAGTCGACCGCGTCGGCCATTTGCTTGAGGTCGGCGAGCGACAAGCTGAGCGGCGTGTTGACGTTGCCGCCGATGCGCAACCGATAGCTCAACGCATCGATCGAGGTGGGAATGCCGCTCCAATGATAGCGTACGAAGAACGCGTCGTTGGGCGTGATCAGCCCTTCATTGAATACGCTGAATGGGGTTTCCAGCTGTGGCGGGCGGGCATTGAGCAAGATCAGCGGACGCTTTTGCGGGTATGCGATGAGATCACGCTCACCATTTTCGAACGGCAGCGTGACGTTACCGGATTCTCCAGCAAGTGCCGCCAATGCCGTGCTGCCGAATGCGCCTGCAGCGCCCAAGGTGCCAGCCTGCCCGAGAAGTCTGAGAAAGGCGCGCCGCTGCAATGCACCCGCTGTCAACACCAAAGTAGGCTTCACCATGTTGGTCTCCGTTATGGTTATTCAATCAGTCAACGCACACTGCCGTTGCCGAGTATAGCGAAAATTTCGATTTCGGCTCTATGTGATTTGTAATGGGCAATGCGTTCATGAGTGAATACTATTTTATTCAGCATGGCGCTTGGCCTGCAAGCACCTTGGCAAGTGAACGATATTTCGTTTATCGCCAAGCTCGGCAGGATGGATGTCTGCATGGCTTACCTCCGAAACGAACTGCACATTAACCCGGTGGATGCGGGGAATGGCAGCATCGGATTGGGGTGGGCAAATAGGTGATGGAGCAGATGGTGAGCGGCGAGATGTTGGGCTTCATTTCATTCAGCCTAACCTACCGAGCTGGGTGCGCCGGCTGCACAGGTGCAGCGCGGCGCCACGCTTAGCGCTGATTGGGAAGCTCAGGCCGTCTTGCGGCGGCGCACGGCCCCCAAGCCAAGCAGCCCCAACGCGGAAAGGGCCAGTGAACCCGGCTCGGGAACGTTCGAGGGCGCCCGCGTGGACGCGTCGAACACGACGTTGTTGGAGTCGAGACCGTTCAGAGAGATCCTCACCGTGTCGTTGATGCCGATCGTGCCGATGCCCGTGAAGTTGGCGTTCAGGCCGAACGGATTGTTCACGCCGTACAAGGACTGCATGGTGTCGAGATCGAAGAACATCTGGTAGGAACTGGAACTCGCCTGAGCAAAGGCGCGGAACGCCCAGTCGTAGCTGACGCCACTCCCGATGCCGCCGACGAGTTGTTGCTGGTTGTTCGACCCGCCATTGGACGTGCCGTTGCCCACCTGTTCGGTCAGCGTGCCGCCCCGCCAGCTATTGGCGCCTTCGAACTGGGTCGTGAAGTCCTTGGCTTCCGACCACGAGGTGAAGCTGGTTCGTCCGTCAGCCCCGCCAACGGACGTGGCCGCCTTGTAGCTGTCGGAATCCAGATCGAAGCGAACCGTCGGCGTGAAACCGGTGATGGAGCCACCGCTGACGACTCGCACGCCGATGCCCAGCATCCTGTCGCCATTGGCAAATGCGCCCGTCGTGAAGGCGCCGGTTCCGAAACCCGTCGCACCGCCGGTCGGGCCACCGCCGGTCGGGCCACCGCTGACCGAGTTGTTGTTGAAGGAGAAAGCCGTCGTGTAGACCTCGTAGACCGCCGTCGATGAGCCAGAGCCATAGACGCCCAGTTGGTTCGACATGCCCTCGCTGGTCCACCCGCCCCAAGAACTGCCGCCATTGATGTCGATCGGGACAGCATTCGCCGCTCCAGCGGCTGCAATGGCCAAAACTCCTCCAAAGACCGCGGCCCTAAGTGCATTTTGACTACCCATGTTTTTCTCCTTATTGGTGATAGGTCTGTGCCTGCGCCCCCGCAGATGGCGGCGCACCGAATGCTGGCGAGAGAGGCTAGTAATAGTAAGCAAATTTTGTGCCATAATAATCTAATGTCTTACAGCCAATTACTTAGACCCCCCCCCGCTTCTCCTCCGCTTTGTGATTTGTAAAAATTCTCGACAAGAACAATACGAATTATTCTCAATTTCGGATAGGCTGAACACGGTTTTGTCATGTTTCTGTCCACAATCATACTGTTACATGTAAAACCCTAGTGTAAAATTTTCTGACAAAAAACAAATTCGCCGCCGCCATCAAGGAGCGCGCTGTGATTGTAAGGATACTCACACGTCTGGGTTTGCCCGCGCGCGCCGCCGTGCTTACCGGGGCGGCCGCTGGCGCTGGTGAACAAGGGCATTGCGCTCAGCCAGATGGAGCAGACCAAAAATTGCCCCCACTGAAAGTGGTACGTCAAGGCAGTAAGATAACCTTTTGCCAGCGCCCAGTTTTATCGCTCCGGGCGCACTGATAAATTAAAGGTTACAGCAATGCAGGCTTTTTCCTTCCTGGCTGGCTAGCCCAATCGTAGCTATTTCCCCTGAATCGTTGCCTACTAATTTCAAGTTAGATAGGCGATCCACCTATGCCAGAGTCTGGAACGCTATTTCACGGTAAACGACCACAATAGAAGATTTTGGCCTCGTCAACAGCATTCATGGGTGATGCGGGCGAACTCTGCCACTCCTAGGTTTTCCGCGCGCAGTTGCGCATCTATTCCCAACCGGACGAAATCATCTTCCGTCAAATAGGCCTTGAGCGTGTTACGCAGGGTCTTGCGTCGTTGCCCGAAGGCGGCGGCGACAATTTGTGCAAATAATTTTTCGTTTTGCACCAGCACTTCGCTGGCTGGCAGCGGGATCATGCGCACGATGGCGGAATCCACTTTGGGTGAGGGACGAAAAGATTCCGGCGGAACGTCGAGCAACTTTTCCATT
>CAIPNE010000658.1 GCA_903866355.1 uncultured Gammaproteobacteria bacterium | reverse complement strand
TCACGCCTCGCCACCTCACGCCTCGCCACCTCACGCCTCGCCACCTCACGCCTCGCCACCTCACGCCTCGCCACCTCACGCCCTTCAAACCCCTCACGATCGGCCCATATCGCCAAGCGTAACGCCGCCGTTCGTCACCCATGACCGCGACCCAAGGGCGCGGGTTGGTGCCGCCGCCTATGTCGAGGCGTCTTAATGAGTGATGCGGCTCGCCCGAGGCCTACCTTGCGAGCGCTAGAAGCCAGAACTGATGGGCAGCGTGCCCGACTAGCTTTGGGCGGTCACCTAGTCGCGTGAGCGCTCAGCCTAAGGCGGTCACCTGAGGGTAGCGAAAACAACTTTGCAGATGGTCGTTGATCAAACCGGTGGCTTGGAGATAGGCGTACAAGGTGGTTGGGCCTAGAAATTGAAAGCCGCGGGCTTTTAGGTCGCGCGCCAGTGCAATGGACTCGGGGCTGGTAGCGGGCACGTCGCACCAGTTCGTTCTGGGGATATGCCGCGGGCTGCCCCCGACAAAACCCCACACGTAGGTATTGAAGCTCCCAAAGGCTTGCTGAACTTCCAGAAAGCGCGCGGCATTGTTGATGGCCGCGGTAATTTTGGCGCGGTTGCGAATAATGCCTTCGTCGTGCATCAGCGCGTCTACGGCGCTGGGTGGGTAGCCCGCGACCTGCACCGGATCGAACGCTGCGAAGGCTCGCCGATAGGCGTCGCGGCGCCGCAGAATGCTGTACCAACTCAGGCCTGCTTGGGCGGACTCCAGCACCAGAAACTCAAAATGCACGCGGTCGTCGTGCACCGGGACACCCCATTCGGTGTCGTGATAAATCAGTTCTTCAGGTCGCCGCGGGGTAGCCCAGGCGCAGCGCGTTAACCCCAACATGGTGGCGTCTAACATCTAGCGTTCCCCCCTGAGAATTGCGGCACGTGGGTGACTGAAGCCCGCGGCCAACTGCTGGCCACGGGCTGCAACTCCCATCCTTAACGCGGCGGCAAACGGCTGGCAGCATCCAGTCGGATGGATTCCCCATTGAGATAGGGGTTATCGATGATAGCCAACGCCAACTTGGCATATTCCTCGGCCAGACCAAACCGCTTCGGGTATTCAATTTGCATTTGAATGCCCTCGCGAATTTTATCGGGTAGGCCGCGCATCATGGGGGTTTCGAACAAGCCCGGCGCAATGCAATTGCACCGAATGCCATCGCGCGCCAAGTCGCGCGCGACCGGCAGGGAAAGTCCTACCACCCCGGCCTTGCTGGCAGCGTAGGCGGCCTGCCCCATCTGGCCATCCCATGCGGCAATGGAGGCGGTGTTAATGATCACGCCACGTTCACCACTGGTGCCTTCGGGGGCGTTCTTAGTCATCTCCACCGCCGCCAAACGCAGCACGTTAAAAGTGCCGATAAGATTGACACCAATGATGCGCTGGAACTGCTCCAACGTATGGGGCTCGCCTTTGCTCACGGTTTTCGACGCACTGCCGATGCCCGCACAGTTGATACAGAAATGAATGGCACCAAACGCCTGCAGAGTGGCCGCAATAGCCGCCTGGACCTCTACTTCGGAAGTCACATTCACATGCTGGTAGATTGCCGCCGGGCCCAGTTGTCCCGCCAAGGTTTGGCCCAAGTCGTCGCTTAAATCGAAGATGGCGACGCGCGCACCACCCGCCACTAAGGCTTCTACCGTTGCCCGTCCCAAGCCCGACGCCCCACCAGTGACGATTGCCACCTTGCCTTGCACCTGCATTGCCAATTCTCCTCGTGATAGTCATGTTGCGAACGCCGAGCGACGTCCGTCTTGCGGCAGGTATGATAGCCGCTGATCGCCCAACCAACACTTACCATGGTCTTTTTTAGGAGAACCTTCGCGATGAAACTCTACGATTTTGTGCTGGCGCCAAACCCACGCCGGGTACGCATGTTTATGGCAGAGAAAGGGCTGGAAATTCCCAGCGTGCAGATCAATTTGCGCCAAGGCGAGCAGTTTGAGGCGCAATTCAAGCAGGACAATCCCGGCATGATCGTGCCGGCGCTGCTGCTCGACGACGGCACGTTGTTAACTGAAACCATGGCCATTTGCCGCTACTTGGACGCGCTGCATCCCACCCCCGCGCTGTTTGGCAGCACCCCTAAAGAACAGGCATTAGTGGAGATGTGGAGCCGGCGCGCCGAACTCGAGGGCTTGGCCGGCGCCGCTGAAGCCCTGCGCAATGCCGCCCCGCGCTTTGTAAACCGTGCCATCCCCGGCCCGCGCGACTACGCGCAGATTCCGGCACTGGTTGAACGAGGCAAAGCGCGCGTGCAGGCGTTTTTTGACGATTTGGAAAACGGCTTGAGCGGCCAAGCGTGGTTGGCCGGTGAGCATTTTTCGGTAGCGGATATCACCGCCTTCGTGGTGGTGGAATTCGCGGTGAACATAGAGGAACAACCGGCTGCGCGCCACGTGCACATTGCACGTTGGCGCGCCGCCGTCGCTGCGCGGCCCAGCGCTGCCGCCTAAGCCTGCCGCAAAATAATCGCCCGAGAACCTACAACAGTTCGAGGGCGATTGCCGTGGCTTCACCGCCACCAATACACAAACTGGCCACCCCACGCTTTAAACCGTGGTCGCGCAACGCGTGCACCAGCGTCACGATGATGCGCGCACCCGAGGCCCCCACCGGATGCCCCAGTGCACAAGCACCACCACGCACATTTAATTTCTCGTGCGGAATTTTAAGGTCGTGCATCGCGGCCATGGCCACGACCGCAAACGCTTCGTTAACCTCAAACAAATCCACATCCGCCACCGTCCAACCCAGCCGCTTGAGTAATTTATCGATCGCCGACACCGGCGCCGTCGTAAACCAACCCGGCTCTTGGGCATGGGTTGAATGCGCCAAGATGCGCGCCACCGGCGCTAATCCCAGGGCCGCCGCGCGCGCGCCTGAACTCAGCACTAGGGCCGCCGCGCCATCGGAAATAGAACTGGAATTGGCGGCCGTTACCGTGCCGTCTTTGGCGAAGGCGGGTTTGAGCAAGGGGATTTTGTCGAGCTTGGCTTTGCCGGGTTGCTCATCGGTATCGATGATGCGCGGCACTTTGCCGCCCGGCAGGGGCACGGCGACAATTTCGGCCTTGAAATGGCCGCCTGTGATCGCGCGTTGGGCGCGCAGCAAGGACTCAATGGCAAAGCCATCCTGCGCTTCGCGAGTAAAACCATATTTACGCGCGCAGTCTTCGGCGAAAGTGCCCATCAGACGGCCGCGCTGGAAGGCGTCTTCGAGGCCGTCAAAAAACATGTGATCTAATACTTCGCCGTGACCCAGCCGCGCACCGCTGCGCATTTTGGGTAGCAGGTAGGGTGCGTTGGTCATGTTCTCCATGCCGCCCGCCACCACGATGCTGGCCGAGCCGGCGATAATGGCGTCGTGGGCCTGCATCACGGCTTTCATGCCGGAACCGCACATTTTGTTGATGGTCGTGCAACCCACGCTGGTGGGGATGCCGGCACCCATCGAGGCTTGGCGGGCAGGGGCTTGGCCCAGGCCTGCCGGTAGCACGCAACCCATGATGGTTTCGTCGACCATATCGGGCGCCACACCCGAGCGCTCAAGGGCAGCTCTGATTGCCGCGGCGCCTAATATCGGGGCGGTAACACTCGAAAAATCTCCCTGCATGCCGCCCATCGGGGTCCGCGCGAGCCCTACCACCACTACGCTGTCTTGCATGGTCTATCTCCTGTAAAAAACGTTTATTTGGACGAGTTTAACGGGCTGGCTGCCCTCGCACTAGGTGTGTGTTGGGCGCCGAGCAGGCGGGTCACGATTTCTGCGGCAATCGGCAACGCGGCGGTAGCGGCAGGCGATGGCGCGTTACAAACATGGAGCATCCGCGTGGTTTGTTTGAGCAAAAAATCGTGGATGAGATGGCCCGAGGGCGAGACCGCCTGCGCCCGGATCCCCGGCACACAGGGCAGCAAATCAGCCTGGGTTAGGCTGGGGCAGTAACGCTGCACCGCGCGCAAATAGCGTCGTTGGCTGAGGGCGCAGCCGAGCTCGCGCAACCCGGCCCCAGGATAGCGCGCCAACAGCCGCCATGTGCCGGCGTAGCGCGCGGCGGCCCAAGCGTCGCGCCAATCGAACGCGTGCTGACGATAATCCTCGCGGGATAACGCCAGCATGGCGCTAGGTCCCACGCTCACCCCGCCATCGAACAATCGCGTGAGATGAATACCTAAAAACGGCAGGCGCGGATCGGGCACGGGATAGATAAGATGCTTAACAATCTGGTTGTGAGTGGCCGGCAACCGAAAATAGTCGCCACGAAACGGCACGATGGCGAAATCTGGGGTGATGCCGCTGGCACGGAGCAGACGGTCCGCTTGCAGCCCGCCGCACACGATCACTTGGCGGGCATGGAGGGTCCCTTGCGGGGTATCCAGTGCCACGTGAGCGGGGCCCTCGCGCAGCGCCTGCACCGGGGTATTGAGCTTAATCTCACCGCCGGCCAAGGTAATTTGGCGCGCTAAGGCATGACACATGCCGACGTAATCCACGATCCCGGTGGCGGCCACCAACAGGCCCGCCACGCCCACCACGTTGGGCTCTAGCGCTTGAATCTCCGGCCCTACCAGCCAGCGTACCGCGGCCCCATTCGCCAACGCGCGCGCATGCAAAACCTCCAATGGCGCCACTTCAGCGGGGGTTACGGCGAGGATTAACTTACCGCATTGTTGATGAACTACAGCGTTTTTCTGGCAAAAAGCGAGTGTTTGTTGCAACCCGGCGTGACTTAAGCGCGCCTTCAGACTACCGGGCTCGTAGTACACGCCAGCGTGGATAACCCCACTGTTGTGGCCACTTTGGTGAGCCGCAAGACGATCTTCTTTTTCCACCAGCGCCACACTCGCGCCGGGCACTTGTTGGAGCAGCTCATGAGCGGTAGCGAGGCCGACGATGCCGCCCCCCACCACCACGAAATCGAGCACGGGTGGACGGTTCACGTGGGCTTGGCGTACCTGACACTCTCAGCGGCGTCGCGGGCGAAGGCATCGCAGCGTTGCAAAAAATTATGGGTGGTCTTGGGCATGGGCACCCGCGCGACGGCGACCCATTCAACGATGTTTTTA
>CAIPNE010000657.1 GCA_903866355.1 uncultured Gammaproteobacteria bacterium | reverse complement strand
GTGTGAGGCCTTGTGAGCAAACTGATATTTATCAACCGATACTTCGCGCCAGACCTCTCGGCGACCAGCCAGATGCTCAGCGATCTGGCCGCTGAACTGGCCCAACAAGGCGTCCAGATCTGCGTCGTCACGAGCCGTATGGCCTACGACGCCCCGAGTCGCCGCTTCGCGCCGCGGGAAAACCTGCAAGGCGTGGAGGTGTATCGGGTATGGACAACGGCGTGGGGTCGACACTTCTTGGGCGGTCGCGTGCTGGATTACCTGTCTTTTTACCTGCTTGGATTTTTGACCTTGCTGGGGTTGCTAAAGCGTGGCGACACCTTGGTTGCCAAAACGGATCCGCCCCTCATTTCCATCGCCGCGGCACTGGCGGCCCGCTTGAAAGGCGCCAGTCTGGTTAATTGGTTGCAAGATCTGTTTCCAGAAGTCGCGATCGAACTAGGGGTTCTGCCGCCCGGTCTGGCAGCTCAAACGCTCCGCCGGTGGCGCAACTGGTCCCTGCGTCAGGCGCGCTGCAATGTGGTGATTGGGAGCCAAATGGCGCGCCGGGTGGCCGCCGAAGGTGTACCGCTCGCCGCGATCAAAGTGATCCCCAACTGGGCTGATGGTGCACTGGTCGCGCCGGTCGCACCGGCGGCCAATGACTTGCGCCGAGCTTGGGGAGTCGAAGGGAATTTTGTGGTCGGTTACGCCGGCAACCTCGGCCGGGCACATGAGTTCGCCACCCTGCTGGGTGCCGCCGAACTGCTGCAGGGCGACGCCCGGATCGTGTTTTTAGTGATTGGGGGTGGCAGCGGCCATCAGCAACTGCAGGGGGCCGTGGCAGCCCGCGGGCTGCACAATGTGCTGTTCAAGCCGTATCAACCGGTCGCGGCGCTGGCTAACACCCTGAGTGCGCCCGATGTCCATTTAGTCTCACTGCTGCCCGCCTTAGAAGGCCTCATCGTCCCCAGCAAGATCTACGGCATCGCCGCGGCCGGGCGCCCCTGTATTTTTATTGGCGAGCATTCCGGAGAAATCGCGCGCCTGCTGCAGGCAGGACAGTTTGGGGCGACCGTGTTGCCCGGTGATTGTGCGGGATTGGCGGCGGCTATCCGGGTGGTGGCGAGTGATGCGCAACACTGGTCGCGGTGGGCAACGGCCGCTCGCGCCATGTTCGAAAACACCTTCACGGCGGGACACTCGTTGGCCGCCTGGCGGGAAGTGCTAAACCCTCCCACCTCCTCGCCCGCGCGGCCGGCTGTACCGGCCTGAGGTGACATTCGCAGCGCCTCGGGGTGCAAATCCAAGCCGCGTCAGCCAGCTGGTTGAGGCTCATTAATTTTCGCCAGCCATCGTGTGAGGAGACCGTGTGTTAAGTCGTCAAGCAAAAGCTTTTTTCTATCTCGCAGCGGGGCCATTGCTCGCGCTCAATGGGTTTTTTTATCGGCATTTTAGGGCGCCACGCACGGGGCCGGCCAAAGTACATCTTGGCCCGGGTCAGCGTAATTACCTGCCTGGGTGGGTGAATGTCGACGCCAATATGTTTACCGGGAAATGTGATCTTTGGGCAGATTTGCGCAACCCGTTGCCATTCCATACGGCGAGCTTAGACGCCGCCTACTCTCACCATATGTTGGAACATCTACCCAACCTAGAGCAGCATTTGGCCGAGGTGTTTCGCTGTCTAAAGCCCGGTGGGGTGTATCGGGTAGGCGGGCCTAATGGGGAT
>CAIPNE010000656.1 GCA_903866355.1 uncultured Gammaproteobacteria bacterium | reverse complement strand
TCAGCGACTCGCCCTCGACGTAGTTGAAACTCATGTTCAGGTTGTGCGGCACGCGCTGTTCCAGGTGACCGTTGATGAAGACCTGTTCCACATCTTTCAGGCCGTTGAGCAGGCGCTGCTGCAAACCACGGATACGCGCGTTCTCGGCGTGCATCTCGGCCTTGGCGATGCGGTAGGCCTCGCCCATGCCGACGATTTGGTGCGTGGGCAAGGTGCCGCTGCGCATGCCGCGCTCGTGGCCGCCGCCGTGCATTTGCGCCTCCAGGCGCACGCGCGGCTTGCGCCGCACAAACAGCGCGCCAATGCCTTTGGGGCCATAGGTTTTGTGCGAGGTCAGGCTCATCAGATCGATGGGCAAGGTGTTCATGTCAATGTCCACGCGGCCGGTGGCTTGCGCTGCGTCGACGTGAAAAATAATGCCCTTTTCGCGACAAATGGCGCCGATGGCGGCCACATCTTGGATGACGCCGATTTCGTTGTTCACAAACATGACGCTGGCCACGATGGTGTCGGGGCGGATCGCGGCTTTGAAGGCGTCCAGATTGACCAGGCCATCGGCCTGCACATCGAGATAGGTCACCTCAAACCCCTGGCGCTCCAGCTCACGGCAGGTGTCGAGCACGGCTTTGTGCTCGGTCTTGACCGTGATCAGATGTTTGCCCTTGGATTTGTAAAACTGCGCCGCGCCCTTGATCGCCAGGTTGTTGGATTCGGTGGCACCCGAGGTCCAGACAATTTCGCGCGGGTCGGCACCGATCAGGTCCGCAACCTGGCCGCGCGCTGTTTCTACCGCTGCCTCGGCTTCCCAGCCCCAGGCGTGGCTGCGCGAGGCGGGATTGCCAAAGTGCGAGCGCAGCCAGGGAACCATGGCGTCGACCACCCGCTCGTCACAGGGGTTGGTGGCGCTGTAGTCCAGGTAAATCGGGAAGTGGGGAGTCGTGTCCATGAAAAGTGCCGGAAAAGAGAATCAGAGAAGCGGGTGGTGTCAGGATTTGTTAAGCGCGCCAGCCAGGCTGCCCAGCGCGAAGACTGAATTGGGCACGTTGGCGCGCACGGCCTGCACCAGCGGCAGCGGGGCAATGGCTTTTTTGATGCTGGGCGCGTCATGGGTGACGCCGCCTTTGGCAACTTGGTCATCAACGAGCTTTTGCAACGTGACCGAGCTCAGGAACTCCACCATGTGGGAATTGAGCGAGGCCCACAGATCGTGGGTCATGCACTGGCTGCCCTGGCCCAGGCAGTTTTGTTTGCCTTCGCACTGGGTGGCGTCAATCGGCTCGTCCACGGATGTGATGATTTCGGCAACCGTGATCAGCGAGGCATCGCGCGACAGGGTGTAGCCGCCGCCGGGCCCGCGAGTGGACTCGACGAGGTCGTTGCGGCGCAACTTGCCAAACAGCTGTTCCAAATAAGAGAGGGAAATTTGCTGGCGCTGGCTGATAGCGGCCAGGGTGACAGGCCCGCCGGTTTGGCGCAGGCCCAGGTCGATCATCGCGGTGACGGCAAAGCGGCCTTTGGTGGTCAGTCTCATAAAAGCTCCTCAAAGCAGAGAAAGTTGACTAGATCAGTCAAGTATAGCCTTAAACCCGATCAAATCAGTCAACTATGGCCTGCGCGGGATGAGCGGGACCACGTTGTCGGTGCCCGGCGCGCCAAAGACCTGGGCCTTGAGCTGCGACAGCTGGTCGCGCACCCGGGCGGCTTTTTCAAACTCCAGGTTGCGGGCGTGCTCCATCATGAGCTTCTCCAGGCGTTTGATTTCACGGGAAATGTCCTTCTCGCTCATGTCTTCCACCTGGGCGCGCTGCATCGCGTCGCGCTCCAGCCGCTCGGCTTCTTTACCGGCTTTTTCGCTGTACACGCCGTCGATCAGGTCGCGCACCTTTTTCACGATGGCGCGCGGTGTGATGCCGCGCTCCAGGTTGTGGGCCACCTGTTTTTTGCGGCGGCGCTCGGTCTCACCCATGGCGCGCGCCATCGAGTCTGTGACCCGGTCCGCATACAAAATCGCCCTGCCTTCCAAGTTGCGCGCAGCGCGGCCTATGGTTTGGATCAGCGAGCGCTCGGAGCGCAAAAAACCTTCCTTGTCCGCATCCAGAATCGCCACCAGCGAGACCTCGGGAATATCCAAGCCCTCGCGCAGCAGGTTGATGCCGACCAGCACATCAAACGCACCCAGGCGCAAATCGCGCAGGATCTCGACCCGCTCCACCGTGTCCACGTCGCTGTGCAGGTAGCGCACCTTGACACCGTTTTCGGCCAGGTAGTCAGTGAGCTGCTCGGCCATGCGCTTAGTCAGCGTAGTGATGAGTACGCGCTCGGATTTCTCGACGCGGATCCGGATTTCCTGCAACACATCGTCAACCTGCGTGGTCGCAGGCCGCACTTCCACTTCGGGGTCCACCAGACCGGTGGGGCGCACCACCTGCTCCACCACACGGCCCGCGTGTTCGTTCTCCCAGGCGGCGGGCGTGGCCGAGACAAAAATCGC
>CAIPNE010000655.1 GCA_903866355.1 uncultured Gammaproteobacteria bacterium | reverse complement strand
GGCCCATCAAGAGCAAGATAACCAGCATCGCGGGTAGGTTCATCAATCCGCCGTTGCTCGGTTGGGTGGTGAGCGCCTTGGGTAAATCTAGCCCCAAAACGTGCAGCGCATTGCCGAAATAGCCGGACCAGCCGTTGGCCACTGCGGCCACCGACATGCCGTATTCCAGCAAGAGGATCCAGCCGATGAGAAAGGCGGCGAACTCGCCAAACGTCGCATAGCTGTAGCCGTAGGCGCTGCCGCAGCCGCCCAGACTGGCGGCCAATTCCGCGTAGGACAGCGCCGCGAAAGCACAGGCCACGCCCGCAATCACGAAAGACACAATCACGGCCGGGCCGGCTTGGGTGGCGGCCGCGACCCCCGTGAGGACAAAAATACCGGTGCCGATGATGGCGCCTATGCCTAACAAGGCGAGGTCAAACGCCGAGAGGCAGCGTTTCAAGCCACCCTCGGCGAAGTCTTCATGGCGATGGGTGCGGGTTTGCAACAGCTGTTTCACGGCATATCCTCAAAACGGTTGGCCCCAGTGTAAGGAACTCGCCCTACCGGCGAAATAAGGAATCGCGCGCGGCCTGCGCGGCCGGTGTGGCGCGGATTCCTGAGAGGGTCCCGGGGCGCGCCCGAATGACCCGCAGGCTCGACTCGGCCGGACAACGTGTACACTCGGCGGCAATTTTCCAGCGGTTAGGGTGCTCATGAACCACATGCATCTCACGCAGGCACCGACACGCGGTGCACTGCTCAAAGGCCACCGCGCGGCACTGCATTGCGGCGAGCGTGCCCTTAACTGGACGCAATTCGCGCAGCGCATTGCGAGCCTTGCCGGGGTCTTGCAGGATTTCGGCGTGGTGGCCGGCACCCCGGTCGCCATGATGGCCGACGCCGGCTTGGAGTACTTCGATTACCACTATGCCGTGCCTTGGGCCGGTGGGGTGATGGTGCCGCTCAACACGCGGCTATCGGACGCCGAGTTGCTCTTTATCTTGGACCACGCGGCGGTCGAGATTTTAATCTGCAGTAGCGAATACGCTGATCGCCTCGCGACGCTCCGCGCCGGTGCACCGGGGTTGCGGGTGGTGATCGGCATCGGCATTGCCACGTTGGAACACGACTACGACCGCCTGCTCGCTGCCCGCGCGCCGGTGCCCGATGCGCGGCGTGCGGGTGAGGATTTGCTGGCTATCATTTACACCGGCGGCACCACAGGACAACCCAAGGGCGTGGCCACCAGCCATGCCAACATGGTGGCCAATACCTTGGCTGCGATCCCCAATATGGAATTCGGTGAGGACATGGTGTACCTCCACTCCACGCCGGTGTTTCATACCGCCGGGATTGCGCGTATTTACGGCACGGTGACGGCCATGGGGCACGGCATCATTCTGCCGCGTTTCGATGCGGGTGCGGTGCTGGACGCCGTTGCGCGGCATCGTGTGACGCACTTGCTGTTGGTGCCAACGATGATCAACCGGCTGTTAAATCACCCCGCGTTTGAGGAGACCGATTTTTCCAGCGTGACCAATATCGCCTACGGTGCCTCGATCATGCCCGACGCGCTGCTGCGACGGGCGCTCGCCTGGTTACCTAAAGTGCGCTTCACGCAATCCTATGGCATGACCGAGCTATCGCCCTCGGCGGCCTATCTATTGCCGAAGTACCACGTGCTGGATGGCCCTAACGCGGGCCGGATCAAATCGATCGGCCAGCCCATTCATACGGCGGAAATTCGGATTGCCGATGAGGACGACGCCGAAGTGCCGCGTGGTGCCGTGGGTGAAATACAGGTGCGTGGGCCGATGGTCATGCAGGGTTACTGGAAAAACCCGGAACTGACCGCGCAAACCCTGCGCGGGGGCTGGATGCACACCGGGGATGCGGCCTATATGGACGCCGAGGGCTTTATTTTTTTGGTCGACCGCCTGAAAGACATGATTATCTCGGGGGGCGAGAATGTGTATTCCGGGGAAGTCGAGAACGCGCTGCATGAGCATGTTGGCGTGCGCGAATGCGCGGTCATCGGCCTGCCGCACGAAGACTTAGGGGAAGTGGTGCACGCGATTGTGGTCGCCCACGAGGGCGTTACGCTCAGCGCCGAGGAATTGGTCGCCCACTGCCGCCGCCTCATTGCGGGCTACAAATGTCCTCGTTCTATCGAATTGCGGCGCGAGGCGCTACCGCTCTCGGGCACCAATAAAATTCTCAAGCGCCAGCTGCGCGACGAGGCGCTAGCGGCGCGCTAAAGCCCGCGACTTGGATTTGGCAGCCCGGGCGCTGCGGTGCGTCAGGTGACTGAACCGACGCACCGTCCGGCGGCGTAACGAGAGGGAACGAAGCAACGTTCAGCGCGAGCGGCATAGAGTATCCTTGCGCCGTCCCGACCTGGGTTTTACCCGCGCCGGTCGACATTCGGTCCCAGACACACTAGGAGTTTTCGATGGATAACAGCAGACGTTCTTTTTTCAAGCGTGGTCTCAGCACGGTAGCGGCCATGTCGGTAGCCCAATTGGTGGCCCAGCGCACCGCTTTCGCAGCGGACCTGCCACACCTCGACGAAGCCAATGCACAGGCCGTAAGCCTCGGCTACAAAGCCGATGCCGCGGCGGTCGATAAGGCCAAATTCCCCCGCTACACCGACGGTACGGCCTGCTCCAACTGCATGCTGTTCCAAGGTGCTGCGGGCGCTGAATGGGGTGGTTGTGGGCTGTTCGCCGGCCAAGCAGTTGCCGCCAAAGGCTGGTGCAACGCCTACGCCAAGAAAGCCTAAACCGCTTTGCGCTCTGGCCGGCGGGTGGGTGCAGGGCAACTTCCCGCGCACGCACGCCACCGGCCGTGAGTCCAGTCGTCAAAACGATTGCGTTGCTGACCCTCAGCAACGTTTTTATGACGATAGCCTGGTACGGGCACCGACGAAATCTTGCCCATCGCACCTGGCTCATCGCGGCCTTGGTCAGTTGGGGGATTGCGCTGTTTGAATACCTGCTGCAGGTACCTGCCAATCGCATCGGCGACAGCGTGTTGTCGGTGGGGCAGCTTAAAATCCTTCAGGAAGTGATCACGCTCACGGTTGTCATCCCGTTAGCGGTGTTTTATCTCAAAGAAAAACCCACTTGGGATTACCTCTGGGCCGGCTTTTGCTTGCTAGGAGCGGTATATTTCATGATCTGCGCGAGACTCGCTCAAGCTTTTCCCACTGCCCGCAAAGGAGAACCCTATGGACCAACGCCCTGCTGCCGTCGCGACCGTGCAAATCGACAACGAGTCGGTGCGCGTGACTGAATGGCGCTTCGCCCCCGGCGCGCAGACCGGCTGGCACCGACACGAGATGCAGTATGTGGTGGTGCCGGTCACCAACGGGGTGCTGCACTTAGAAACCCCGTCCGGTACGCTGGAAGCCGTGCTCACCTTGGGAGTTGCCTACGCGCGACCCGTGGGCGTTGAGCACAATGTCATTAACGGCGGCGCCGAGGAACTGGCGTTTATTGAAGTGGAGCTGAAGGGCTGATGCCGCCGCCCGCCCCACGGGGTGCCGCCTCACCTGCACGGTAGGCAAACGAGGCTTTGGCGTATACGAGTTGGCGTTAAAAAGTCGCTGCATTCATCCCCACCTGCTCGGCGGGGACGAATGCCCGTCTGGCCTACTTGGCCGCCATCTGGCGCAGCATGTATTGCAACACACCACCGTGCGCGTAGTAGGACCACTCCACCGGGGTATTCACCCGCACCCGGGCCTGAAAGGTCTGCGTGGTGCCATCGGGTTTGCGCGCCGTGACCCGCAGTTCGGTGGCGCCTTCGTGCAGTCCTTCGAAGTCAAACACTTCGGTGCCATCCAGCCCTAAGCTCGCCGCGCTCTCCCCGTTGACGAAGTTCAGCGGTAATACGCCCATGCCCACCAAGTTGGCGCGATGGATGCGCTCAAAACTCTCGGAGATAACGGCTTTTACGCCCAACAGGAACGTGCCTTTCGCGGCCCAGTCCCGGGAGGAGCCAGTGCCGTATTCTTTGCCGGCGATGACCACCAGCGGGGTGTTGTGCGCGGCGTATTTCATCGCCACATCGTAGATGGGTTCCACCGGGCCGGCGCTGCCATTGAGGTAACGGCTTACGCCGCCTTCCACCCCGGGGGTCATGCGGTTCTTGATCCGAGTATTGGCGAAAGTGCCGCGCATCATGATTTCATGGTTGCCGCGACGCGAGCCAAAGCTGTTGAAATCTGCCTGTTCCACACCGTGTGCCATGAGGTACTTGCCGGCGGGACCGTCTTTCTTGATGTCGCCGGCCGGGCTGATGTGGTCGGTGGTGATGGAGTCGCCCAGCACGGCCAAACAGCGCGCGCCCTGGATGGGCGAAATGCCCGGCGGGGTCATGGTCATGCCTTCGAAGTACGGTGGGTTTTGCACGTAGGTCGAGCGGGGTTCCCACGGGTAGGTTTCGGACTCGGTGATTTGGATGCTCTGCCAGCGAGCATCACCCTTGAGCACATCGGCGTAGCTGTTTTTAAACAGTTCGGCAGTGACGGCTGCGGCCACGGCCGTTTGAATTTCCTGATTGGATGGCCAGATGTCTTTCAAGAAAACATCTTTGCCGTGTTGATCCTGGCCTAGCGGTTCGCGGCTAAGATCGATATCGGTGGAACCGGCGATCGCGTAGGCGACGACCAGCGGGGGGCTGGCGAGGTAGTTCATCCGCACGTCTTGGTGCACCCGACCCTCAAAATTACGGTTGCCCGAGAGCACCGCCGACACCGACAGCGTGTGGTCGCTGATGGCTTTGCCGATGGGCGCGTTGAGCGGGCCGGAGTTGCCGATGCAAGTGGTGCACCCGTAGGCCACCACGTGAAAGCCCAAGTACTCGAGGTCTTCGATGAGGCCCGCTTTGGCGAGGTAATCTGTGACTACTTTAGAACCCGGCGCCAGCGAAGTTTTAACCCAAGGCTGGGTTTTTAGCCCCAAAGCACGGGCTTTGCGCGCCAGCAACCCGGCACCGATCAGCACATTGGGGTTCGAGGTATTGGTACACGAGGTGATGGCTGCGATCACGACCGCGCCATCTTTGAGCTGGTAGGTTTGGCCGCGGTCGGTGAGCGTGGCGGGTCCCTTGCTGGGGCGGGTTGGCTGTTCGGCGGCAAAAGCCTCGCGGAAATTGGCTTTCATGTCGCTCAATAACACGCGGTCCTGGGGGCGTTTGGGGCCGGCCAGCGAGGGCAGAATCGACCCGAGATCCAGATGCAACACATCGCTGTAATCGGCCTCTAGCGCCTGCGCCGTCCACCACATGCCTTGGGCTTGCGCGTAGGCTTTCACCACCGCAATGGCTTCTTCCGTACGGCCGGTCAGCCGCAGGTAGTTAAGGGTTTCTTCGTCGATCGGGAAAATCCCGCAGGTGGCACCGTATTCCGGGCCCATATTGGCAATGGTATTGCGGTCAGAGGCGGCGAGATTGGCCAACCCGGGGCCGAAGAACTCGACGAATTTTTCGACTACGCCACGGCGGCGCAGTGTTTCGGTCACCGTGAGCACGAGATCGGTGGCCGTGGCGCCTTCCGCCAGTTTGCCGGTGACCCGCACGCCGATTACCTCGGGCATCAGCATGGAGGATGGCTGGCCGAGCATGGCGGCTTCGGCCTCAATGCCGCCCACGCCCCAGCCCAATACGCCTATCCCGTTCACCATGGTGGTGTGGGAGTCGGTGCCAAAACAGCTATCTGGGTAGAGCAGGCCGTCTTTTTCAAAGACTACCCGCGCGAGGTATTCAATGTTGATCTGATGAACGATGCCGGTGTCCGGTGGTACGGCCTTGAAGTTCTGCAACGCGGCCTGGCCCCAACGCAGAAAAGTGTAACGCTCGGCGTTGCGTTGAAATTCCACTTTGGCGTTTAAGTCCAAGGACTCTTTGGAGCCGTAATGGTCGATCATTACCGAGTGGTCGATGACCAACTCTACTGGGCACAGCGGGTTGACCTTGGCGGCGTCGCCACCGAGGGTCTTGATGGCGTCACGCATGGCCGCGAGATCCACCACGCAAGGCACACCGGTGAAATCCTGCAGCACCACGCGGGCAGGCGTGAAGTTGAGGTCTTTGACCGGCAGGTTTTTGAGATCAGCACCGGCCAGCGCCTCGATGTCGGCGCGCGTGGTGTTGATGCCATCTTCGTGCCGCAGGAGGTTTTCGAGCAAAATTTTGTAGGCGTAGGGCAGGCGCGCCACGTTGAAACGATCCGCCAAGGCCTCGAGGCGGTAGTACTGATATTGCTTGCCACCGACACTGAGGTTGGCACGTGCGTTAAAGCTGTTGGTCATGGCGGTCTCCGGACGGGCTGGCAGCCGCGATTGGCCGCATAGCGGGGGGGTTAAGGTTAGGCCCGGCATTATCGGCAATTACGGGCGCAGGTTGTAGCGCTAGCGCGCGAGCGGGTTAAAAAGTGGCGTCGATGACCCCACCGCCTAGGCAAATATCACCCTGATAGAACACCACCGACTGGCCCGGTGTGACCGCTCGTTGGGGACGGTCGAACACCACGCTGGCGCGGCCCTCGACGAGGGTTTCGATGACGCAGGCTTGGTCGGGCTGCCGATAGCGCGTCTTGGCCGCGCACCGCAAAGGCAGCGCGGGGGGCACGCCGGCGATCCAGGTCACACCATCGGCCAGCAGTCGCTGGGTCAGTAACGCGGGATGGTCATGGCCTTGCGCCACGTAGAGTACGTTGTTGGCCACATCTTTGGCGACCACGAACCAAGGCCCTTCGACCGCGCCGCGTACCCCACCGATACGCAGGCCTTCGCGCTGGCCCAGCGTGTAGTAAATAACCCCGGGGTGCTCGCCCACGGCTTGTTCGTTGAGGGTTTTGATCACCCCCGTTTGCGCCGGCAGGAAACGCGCCAGAAAAGCTCTAAAAGGCTGTTCGCCGATGAAGCAAATGCCGGTGCTGTCTTTTTTGGCGTGGGTGGACAACCCGGCGGCCAGCGCTTTGGCGCGGACCTCGGGCTTGGGCATTTCGCCCACCGGAAACCACGCGGCGCTCAGTTGCGCGGGGCTCAGCGCGTGCAAAAAATAGCTTTGGTCTTTGTTGTGGTCGGCACCTTTGAGGAGCTCGGCACCGCTCGCGGTGTGCCGAATTCTCGCATAGTGGCCGGTGGCGATAACGCTGCCACCCAACTCGCGGGCCGCCGCGAGGAAGGCTTTGAATTTCACTTCTCGGTTGCACAGGACGTCTGGGTTAGGGGTTCGTCCACGCGCGTATTCGGCGAGAAAATCCGCGAACACGCCATCCCAGTACGCCTGTGAGAGGTCGACGGTATTGAGTGGAATGGCCAGTCGCTCGCAAACGTCTAGGGCGTCGGCGACATCGTCTTCCCAACGGCAGCGGCCATCGTCGGTGGGCTCGTTCCAATTCTTCATGAAGAGCGCCGACACCTGATAACCGGCGCGTACCAGTTCGAGGGCAGCCACGGAAGAATCCACGCCACCCGACAGGGCAACCACGACGTGGGTATCAGCAGCAGCGGTCGGCATCGCGTGAGGCGCTCAGCCTGGGGTGGGGAAACGCAAGTCGCGCAGCAGCGCTAAGGGCGTGTCTTGTCCCGTGAGGGCGTCGTCCACACAGCGCATCACGAGCGGGCTGCGATGCCGTTCCCGCACGGCCAGCAATTCGGCGTGTGTGAGCCACACGGCGCGGATGATTTCCGGGTCAAGTTTGCGTTCTGGTGCATGGCGTAGCGCCGTCGCGCGAAAGCAAAAGCGCAGGTAGGTCACCTCGCTGTCTGGCGGCTGGAGGAGATAAATGCCGATGAGGCCGGTGGGTTCGATGTGCCAGCCAGATTCTTCCAAGGTTTCGCGCCGCACGGCTTCTAACAGGCTTTCACCCGGGTCCAGATGGCCTGCCGGTTGGTTGAAAACCGCGCGGCCGCCATCGTCCTCCTCGACGCAAAGATAGCGGCCCTCGCGTTCGACAATCGCGGCCACCACGGTGTTGGGTTTCCATAACGTTGAATGGGACATCGTTGCGCTCGTGATTAGGGGGGTCAAAGTCGTTCGATTTTGGGGTCGTGCCAGGGGCCGATGATGGCGTAACGGCGGCTCAGAAAGCGATCAACTTGCTGCGGAATTTGCGTGAAGGTTTTTTGCCCCAAATAGATCGCCGCCGCCACGCCGATCCCGGCGGGACCAAAGAACGCCCCGGCCCACGGCAGGCTGGAGGCGAGCGCCGGGGTGACTACCGCGCGCTGGTCGTAATCCTGCGCGGCGAGTCCGGCCCGTCCCGAGACTTCCACGGTGGCCGAGGGGCCCGCCATGATCAGGCTGTTGGTGTAGGCGTTGCCGTGCTCCAGATCAAAACTGCCATCTATCCGGTCAAAGGCGAAGCCTTTTTTAAAAAAATCAGCGAAATCCAACGTGAGTCGGCGCGGCAGCATTTGCACGGAGAGCAAGCCAAAGAACCGGCCGCTGCCGGGTTCTATATCGAGCATGCGGCCTTTTTTCACGTGCAAGTCTAGTTGGCCAGTTAAGTTGTCGAGGCTGAATTGTGTCGGCATGCCGGGCCACTGCGCAGTCAGGCCGAGCACGGCTGGCGCACCGGCAACCCCCGCCATTGCATAACCAAAACTGGAGAGCATTTGCCCAAGTTTTGGGCTGCGAATCTCTAGGTTAAGTGCCGAGTGATGCTGCGCCTTGACGAGCGACCACGCGCCGCTTGCAGTGAGCTGATAGGCCGGGTTGGTGACCGCCAACGCCTGCAAATTTAGGCCGGTGTCGCTGCGCGTCGTGGTCACGGCGGTGTTGCCAAAATCGATATCGCCATAGCGAAAAGATTCGCAGGTCATGGCCACGGTGGGCAGGCTGCGGGGATCGATAAGGGTCTGCGGCGCGGCGCCCGCCCGCGCGGTTAACCACAGCCGTGACAGCGTGAGCACCAGCGGTGCGTGCAGCGGATCGAGCGGCACCAATACTGTGCCCGCCACCCGAGCGCTCTCGATGTGTGCCAGCCAGCCCTCGGCGTTTTTCTCGCCGCGCAGGGTGACCGCGTCAAACTGCTGACCGAGCACACCAAGGCCTGCTAATGCGAGGTCGAAGCGCATGGGCAGTGCCGGCACCGGGCTGCCGCTCGCGTGCAGCACGCTGGCCCACTCCTCCAACAGCAAGCTGCTGGCCTTGCCGTGAATAAAGATGCCGGGTTCATTGCGCACTGGTTCGGCGACGCCAAAGGCGAGGTCGAGGCTGCTCAGATCCGTGCTGCCATCGGCGCGTGGCTGACGTCGCACGGTCGCTTGCAGTACCTTGCCTAAGGTCACGTGGGTGGTACGCGGCCCGTTCCCGCCGAATTGGGTGACGAGGTGGAAGGTCTGTGCTTGGGCGGCGGTCTTGGTCAATGGCGCGGGCAGGCCCAGCGCGAGCCCGGTGAGTGAGGATTCGATGCTCAGGCGCTTTACCGGCGCGTCGAGATCGTTGGCGGCGGGCGCGATATCCAAGGTGGCCTGCCAATCGGTGGCGCCAGATAAAGCGCCCAGCGGGTCACCATGGGCGTCGAGCCACGGGAGCATAGATGGGGCGTATTACTCGATGTGG
>CAIPNE010000654.1 GCA_903866355.1 uncultured Gammaproteobacteria bacterium | reverse complement strand
GCCCTACGTCATTCTCACGTCCAATCGTACCCGCGAGCTCAATGACGCCTTGAAGCGCCGCTGTTTATACCTCTGGGTAGACTACCCAAGCGCGGCAAAGGAACGCGAGATCATCCGCCAGCGGGTCCCAGCGCTAGATCCATCGCTGCGGGAATCGATCACCCGCACCATGCAGGCGCTGCGCGAAATCGATTTCTACAAGCGTCCGGGCATCGCTGAGTCGCTGGATTGGAGTCGTGCCTTGTTGGGCTTGGGGGTGCAGACGCTGAGCCCCGAGCTGCTGCTGGAAACCGCCGGTGTGGTGTTGAAATATCACGATGACATCGAGCGGCTGCGCGCACTAGACCTTGCGGCGCTGATTACCGGGCCGGGAGCTTAAACCTTTGCACGAGGGCCCCTCCTCGCCCGGCGAGCAACTTACCGCGCGCACCCTCGAGTTCTGCCGCGAGTTGCGCACCGGCGGCATGGCCGTCACACCGGCCCGGGTCATTGATGCGCTGCGCGCGCTGCCCCATGTCGATTGCACGCTACCCGAAGACTACCGCCTCGCGCTGCGGCTCAATCTCGCTGGCAGCCACGCCGACGAAATAATCTTCAACCGGGTGTTTAATCGGTATTTTCTCGGCAAGGACGACGGGCACAGCCCGTCCAGCGGGATCCGGGGCGAGTCCGCGCGGGGCCAGCTCGGCCACCAGCCCAAAGCCTTGGATCAATCAGTGGAAACCGCGCCGGAACACTACAGCACCCAAGAGAGCGCGCAGGCGGTGGATCTCATAAACCGTTGGGATGCGGCCGCCCCGTCGCTGGCCCAAATCATCCGTGAGTTAGCCCGCCGGCTGGCCACTCGCCCCAGCCGACGCTATCAAACCGGGCGTCACGGCGACCGGATTGATCTCCGGCGTTCGCTGCGGCGTGGCGCGCGCTATGGTTTGGAGTTGATGTCGCTGGCCTACGCCAAACCCAAACGGCGGCGCACGCGGCTGGTCATGTTGTGCGATGTGTCCGGGTCAATGGACACTTTCAACCCCTTTTTGCTGCAGCTGCTCTTTGGACTGGCACAAGCGCTGCGTAATTCCCGCACGCTAGTGTTTAGCACCCAAGTCACGGACATTACCGCCGCCCTACGCCGGCGTTCCATCGCCGAAACGCTACGCGAAATCGCCATGACGGTGCGCCACTGGTCGGGTGGTACCGACATCGGCACGGCTTTAGGCCACCTCAATCGCCAGGTGGTTCGCGCCGGTGGTGCCAGCTCAACCGTTGCCGTGATCATCAGCGACGGTTACGACAACGGCTCCATCGAACGCATCAGCCAGGAAATGGCCGCACTGGGTCGCCACGTCGCCAAAGTGGTTTGGATTAATCCCATGTATGGCGCCAGCACCTTTCAAGTGAGAGCCGCGGGCCTGCGCGCCGCCCTGCCCCACGTCGATCACTTTTTGCCGGCTTTCGATGCCAAGGCCCTCAAAGTACTCGTGCGTGAACTGGCACGGGTTTAACGCCCCCGGCTCAGCTGTAGGCGCCGTGCTAAACCAACCGCTGTCGGCATCGCTGCTGGGCAGGTGGGCGCCGTAACCTTTAGCGTTGTTCGGGCAGCCCAGCGGCGCTGGGCCATCACACCACGGGCCGAGATGGTGCGTGCACCGAGGGGTGGCCGCTTCAAAATGGCGCAGTTAGCGGGCCTTGGCTCGCGGCTCGTCTGCTCAACTCCACACCAAACCAACAATTTTGCTGCGTGGCATCAATCCTGCTCACACCCCCACGGGGGTTGGGGCGAAGTCGTCCTCTAGTACTACTTGGGGATTGCTTCAGCCCGGACTGCGGCAGTAGTATTGTGCACAGCACAATTAAGTTACTTAAGTTTCTTAACTTGTTAACCTAGCGTTCTGGAATCCATGTTTTTTTTTCAGAAATATTTAACGCTCGAGGGTGAAAACCAGCCACTGGCTAACTCGGTGCAGACGACAATTTTTAAACCACTCAAATTTATCGGTTACTTGGAGATCCTCATGATGAAACGTTCACTAATCGCCTCCGCCATCCTGCTGGGCAGCGCCTGTGCATATCCCACTTTTGCTCAGGAGGCTGCCGCGCCGGCCGCGCCCGTCGCTGCCGCCCCCGTGGCGGACTCGGACAT
>CAIPNE010000653.1 GCA_903866355.1 uncultured Gammaproteobacteria bacterium | reverse complement strand
TGGCCGGGCGTCACCTGCGATACTTTGTGCCGTCAGCGGCGCTGAGGTCGGTCAATGCCGCCGAATGGGTTAACCGCACACGGCAGAAACAATTTCTTTCCATCAACCCACACTCCCGCACGGCGGCTTGACGCCGCCACCAGAACCGCCAGTTTGGTTAGGCCATGCGCCAGTCAAAACCCAGCGTTCAGATTCATCCTGCGCAGGGCCTTGTGTGAGGTTCGTCGTGTTGGCGAACGTTTTGTCCCCACCGCCGGTGGGCCGCGGCAGCCCATCGGCAGTGGGGTCGTGCCGGCGTGCTGCCAAGCTACGCGGGCGGCCGGCTCACCGCCCAATTTTCGCACCCGCAAGTCGCTTGGCGCGCGCGCTCCGGGCCCACAATTGGGCGATACTCAGCCGCGTGATGGCCGGTGTGACGACCCGCCTCGCTCGCCCGCCACATCGTCAAAGGAGCGCCCGATGACCCAGCCCCGCTGCATCCAACCCGCCACGCTGCAGTTTGGCGTGTGCGTGCTGGCGACCGACCGCAGCCTTTCGCCGCCGCGTTTGGCGCAAGAGGTAGAAGCGCGCGGGATCGACCTGTTGTTGTTTCCGGAAAATAGCCACATGCCGGTGGATAGACGTGCGGATTGGCCGCCGGTGGCGGGTCTGCTGGACCCACTGTCGCGGCTTTACGATCCTTTTGTGGAGCTGGCAGGTGCGGCTGCGGTGACGCAAACCTTGCTGCTGGGATTTGCGGTGTGTCTGATGACTCACCGAGATCCCATCAATACCGCCAAGGCGGTGGCGTCGCTGGATTTAATGTCCAACGGACGCATTATCTTAGGCGTGGCAGGTGGCGCGCTGGCCTCGGCGATGCGCAATCACGGCAGTGAGTTTAAGCATCGCTGGAAAATTACCCGCGAGCGCACCCTCGCCGTGCAGCAGATTTGGGCGCAGGACGTTGCGCAATATCAGGGCGAATTTGTCAATTTCGATCCCTTGTGTGCTTATCCCAAACCGCTCCAAACCGGCGGGCCGCCCATCTGGATAGGTTCCAATTCCAAGTCGGTGCCAGATCGCGTGGCCGACTACGCCGACGGCTGGATTGTGTATCGCGATATTTATCAAGGCGACGCGCCAGCGGATTTACGCGTGGCTTGCGAGCGGGTGGGACGCAATTTTGAAGAACTCACGCTCGCACTGATGAACGCCCCCCGCGAAGTGGCGCTGGCGCAGGCGTTTATTGAGAGTGGCTTTCGGAAGCTCGTGTTTATCCTGCCGCAGGCGGGGCCAGAAATCCTGCATGAGCTTGACCAAATTTCCGCACTGGCCGCGCAGCTGCGCGCAATGTCGCTTTAAATCCATCCTCTCCCATGCCAACCCCGCCACGCAGGTTGCAATCAGGTAGGCCCGCGTGGGGTTAGGGCGCTTCCGCTTGGGGGGGCTGGCGCGTGGTTCGTTGAGCGTGCTGGGGTGGCATGTTGTGCGTTTGGGCGTGCAGCTGGTTTGGATGTTGCTGTTGGCGCGTAACCTTGGGGCGCAGGGTTACGGTAGTTTTTCCGGTCTGGCGGGGCTGGCCATTGCGCTGAGTGGGCTGGTTGGGGCCGGGCTGGGCTTGCGGATGTATCGGGATGTGGTTCACGACCCGCGTTGTTTTGGCTTGCGTTGGGCACAAGCGCAGCGCCTGCTGGGTCTGAGCGCCTGTGCGCTGATAGTGGTTTTTGTGGCGGGCGGATCCCGCCTGTATCCGCAAGTGGCGTGGGGTTTGCTGTTGGCGGTGGGACTGTCCGAGCTGCTGCTGGTGCCACTGATTCAACACGTGGCGTTTGCCTATGCCGCGCATGGGCGCTTGTGGCAGGCGGCGGCCGTGCCGGTCGGATTGTCGGTGTCGCGGGTAGTGGCCGCCGCGCTACTGCCGTGGAGTCCCTTTGGATCGACCTTGGTGGTTTACGGCTGGCTGCATGTGGCGGCGAGCGCGCTAGGGGTGATGGTGATTTGGCGCACCGCGCGTCGGCAGTTGCGCCCGGCCCCGGCCGCAGCCGCGGTTGGCCGGGATGACTTGCGGGCGGGTTTCGGGTTTTTGTCGGTCTCGGTCAGTGGTCTGGCGTTAGGGTCCCTCGACAAAGCGTTGGTCCTACGCCTAGGCGGCGCGGAAATAGCGGGCAATTACACCGCCGCCTATCGTTTGGCGAGCCTGGCGGCAGTGCCGATTGAGGCACTGGCCACGGCGGTGTTGCCGCGTTTGTTTTTGGCGCGCGAAAATCGCGCTGCCGCCAGCCAGTTGTTGGGGCTGTTGTTGGTCCTCACGGCCATCTACAGCGGGTGCGCCGGTGCCGCCCTGTGGTGGCTGGCACCGCTGCTGCCACGCGTGTTGGGCGCAGATTTCGCCGCGGCGGTAGCGGC
>CAIPNE010000652.1 GCA_903866355.1 uncultured Gammaproteobacteria bacterium | reverse complement strand
CCCGCGCCGCGACCAAGGTAGCCGATACCGGCATGCCGGAGAAAATCGACATTTCCCCAAACACCTGCCCGGGACCGAGCATCACGCCGCGCCAGTTACCATCGGTATCAGCGTTGGGCAGCACCCGCACCGCACCGCTAGCGATGGCCTGAAAATGGTGACCTTCTTCCCCCACTCGCACGATCACCGAACCCTGCGGCCACTCCCGGATCTCGCACTTGGCCCGCAGTTGCGCCAACGAAGCCGCGGGCAGTTCGGCGAGGAAAGGAATGTCGGCAAGATCGAGCATATTCACATCAAAAAAGAAGAAGGAATTGCGGTCACACTCGCGCCGCATCTCGCTGCATTAAGCCATTCGGCCGCCGGCCCCGCAATCCTCAATCGGCACGACTCGCGGCGCGTTGTTGCCTTAGCGAATACACCGCAAACCAATACCCGGCGCTGCCCACCAATGACCCGGCCAAGATCACCAACCAAACAGCGCGCGGACTGCCGGTAGCGGTCCACACGGACGCCGACAGCAACGGTGCCACGGCCATCGCAAACATCATGGGCAAGGCGATAGCCCCCATGGTGCGGGCGTAGTAATCGTGACCCAACCACTCGGCCGGCGCCACGCCGCGCAAAATAGTCGTCACCCCGTGTCCCACACCAAAACAGGCGGCAAACACACACAGCCATGGGAAGCTCGGCGGCGCAAAAATAAGGACCAGCAGGCCTAGGGGCACAATGGTCGAGGTCATGGCACCCAAGCTCACGATGCTCGCGCCCCGCCCCACGGTGACCATGATCAGGCGCGCAAGCACTTGCACCGGGCCGATCAGCGCAAAGCATAAAAGAATGTCGCCGTTGGGCACCTGCTCGGCGCTGAGCACCGGCACCAGTTGGAAAATAAGACTGGAGGCAGTCAGGCTATAGGAGGTGTACCAGCACACCAGTCCCCAAAAAATGGGGTTACGCAGGCGTTTGCGCATCACGGCATGGCCAGCATGCGCATCCGGGAGCGGCGATTGTTTGTTGGATCGACCCCGTGGCGGGGTGAAAAAAAAATGCACCGGCACACAGAAAAACAGATTGAACGCGGCCAGTAACTCGAGACTCTGGCGCCATCCCAACGCGGGCAAGAGATGCCCGATGAGTGGCACGAACACCGTGCCAGAAAACCCCGTTACCATGGTCATGGCGGTCACCGCCCGCCGGGCTTGCGCGCCAAACTGCTGGTGAATCACCGCGAAAACGGCTTCGATGAGCACACAGGACATCAGTGCGCCCAATACCAGCCACAACAGATAGAACTGCGGCAGCGTGGTAATGCGTGACCACACCAACAAACCAAGACCTGCCCCCAGCGAGCCCGCCGTCATCAGCCAGCGGGCCCCATGACGGTCGAATAGCGTCCCCACCGGATAGGCCATCAAGCCGGTCACCAGCAGTCCCGCGGTGAGCGCGCCATTGATGGCGGTGGACGACCAGCTCAGTTCCTGACTCATCGGCCCGGCAAAGAGCGAAAAGCTGTAATAGAGCGTGCCCCACGACACCACCTGCGCGAGCGACAAAGGCCACAACATGACCCACGGTCGGTGACGCGCCTGCCAGCACTGCGCTAGCCCCACCCTAACGGCCCACGCGACCCACCGTGTTCATTCATCGCCCGCCAACCCCATCCCAGCACGCGGCAAGCGGCACGCGCCAAGCGGCACGCGCCAAGCGCCAAGCGGCACGCCTCAGCTCGGCACCCCCGCCGCCAGACGCGCGCGCAGTACCGACGTTGCGGTGGTGTCGATGTGCATGGTCGCGGGGTCGATCACCACGCCATAGCGCTCGCGCGCGGCCTTCAGCGAGACGTATTCATCGAGCACGTCTTCTAACACCGCCTCGGCGGTGCGCTCCCACGCATTGCCATAACCGCCGCCGCCGGTGCTCTCAAACATGAACGTTTCACCGAAGCCGAACGGGTGGGCGCACAACAGCGGATTGTGCCACTGGCCTTGGGGGTCACGTCCGCCGATGACCTCATGCCGCCCATCGGCGTAAATTTTAGTCTGCCGCTGCACGTCCGAGTGCTCACCACCGGCGACGCCGGGGCTACCCTCCAAGGTCCGTGCGGTCTCCATGCTCAGCGCGCCCTCGGCCAGATAACGGACTTTGAAAATCGCTCCTAAGCCGCCCCGGAAACGGCCCGGGCCACCGCTGTCCTGCCGCAGCTCAAAGGCTTCGTAGGCGATCGGAAACAAGATTTCGGCGGTTTCTGCCGGCATATTCATGCAATTTCCCAACGGGTCTTCGGTGACGTTCATGCCATCGCTGTAGGGTGTTGCACCCCAACCGCCCGCCGGCAAATCGGAAAACACATCGGTCGTGCCGTTAGGGGCGACCACCGAGGAGACAAACCAGTTGCAGTCAGCACTGGTGGAACCCGTTACGCGTTCGGGAATGGCCTTCGCCAATGCCTGCCAAATGGCGCTGGTGATTTTGGCAGAAGTGAGGGTGGTACAGCCGATGGTCGGCGCCGGCCACTTGGCGTTCAGCCAGGAGTTCTCGGGAATAACCAGCGTAATCGGGTTGAACATGCCCTGGTTCTGCGGCGCGTGCGGCGCAAGGAAGAACTGCAACGAGTACAGCGACGCCGACGCCGTGTTGGCGTAGGGCGAGTTAATCGCGCCCTTCACCACCGAATCGGTCCCGCTGAAATCCACCGTGATGCCGGAGCCCTCCACGATCAGCTTCACGCGAATGCGAATCGGCTGGTCGGAGAAGCCGTCGGTATCGGCGTAGTCCTCGCCCTCGTACACGCCGTCCGGGATGTCGGTGATGCTCTTGCGCACGATCCGTTCGGTGTATTCCTGCAGCTG
>CAIPNE010000651.1 GCA_903866355.1 uncultured Gammaproteobacteria bacterium | reverse complement strand
TGGCTAAGGAGACGGCCAAAAAAAACCTCCATGTCTAACGCGACTGACTGGGTGCGAGTGTCAGAAAGCGCCGGCGGCGCTGCGGTTGTGCGAGTAGAAAACCTAAGGTCTGCGAAGACTTTTTCATGCGCTGTCGTTGACCTAGATCAAGACGGTTTTGGCGCCTTTATTCAAAATCCCCACCGTGACAACTACCTTGAAAATTGGTGACCAAGCTCCGATTACCATTTCGCTCGCTCGCAGCCCGCAGGAAATTGACGACGCACTCTGGCTGCGCCACGAAGTTTTTGTGATCGAAGACGGTAAGTTTGGGGGGCAGGCCTTGCACGGCGAGCGCCTGATCGACAAGTTCGACGCCTTCCCCGGCGTTTATCACGTGATTGCCTATGAAGACGAGCGCCCGGTGGCCACCATGCGACTGGTGCGCGATAGTGCAGTGGGTTTACCGGTGGACGAACTCTACGACTTCACCGAATTCCGCACCCGCGCGCGCGAAGATTTGCCCCATCTCGGCCCGGACTGGGCAAACCGCCACGCTGCGGTATTTGGCAGCGCTGGCATGTTGGCCATCCGCAAACCTTGGCGGCGGCGGCGGGATGTCATCCGCGCCATGTTTAGGATGGCGGCCATGGTGTGTCAGCGTTACGGGGCCTCGCATGTGATGGTCGTGGTTAATCACGAAACCGCGGGCATGTATCGACGCTTCGGCTTTGTGCCACTCGCCGAAAAAATTTGGGTGGAAAAAATTGGAGGTTACGTCATCCCGCTGGCAGGCGTTAGCCAAGAACTTCTGAGCTGGGCGATGGGGGGCGCTAAGGAGTCCGCACTAGCGGACTTTCAGGACGGCTTTGAGCGTCTAGTTCTGCATAAGAACGAAGAGGTGTTTCACAAAGTTGCGGCCGGCGCGCACGCCTATAGGGTGCAAAGTGGTGAGGCTCGAAGCATCCGTCAGACGCCTGATGATCACGAAACCACCCTCGCGCAGGTAGGGCCCGGCACGAGGTGTGGCGAACTGGCGCTCATGGACGACCCAGCACGTGCGGCGTCGGCGATCTCGGTGAGTCACGTTGAACTGATGACGCTCGATGGCCAGACCTCGCAAAGCCAACTGAAGACGCACCCCGAAAACTGCCGAAGCTTGTTTAAAGTGTTTGCGCACCGCATGCGGAGCATGGACGATCTGGCCATGGAGTTGGCTTTTTCGCCGCCTTCCGAGCGCCTATATTTCGCGATGGACACCACTCGGAACAAGGCGACACCTGAGACCCCATAGACTAACGAACGGTTGTTTCGTGACGGACCGCGCGGCCGGCACCTGATCCGCAGCGCGGACGGCAGCATCGCGGTTGCCGCGAAACACCTCGTAGGCAACCACGACATCGGCAATGAACAGGGCATCAAAGCGCCCGCGCTCCAGCAACTGGACCAGTTCAATCCACAGTTCCAGTACCATATAGCGGTGCATCTGATCCTGCGGATGAGGTCACAGCCCGGCGGAGTGATGCACCACGCAGTTCATGTGGAAGGCGTTGAGAATGATGCGCTGACGGGACATGGCGATGCTCTTGGCGATGATGTACGCCGTATCAGCAAGCGCCGCGCCATCACTTTATGGGGCCGCCATTAAAGGCGTGATGCACGCCCGGGGCCGGCATTGGTCACGCTGAATCGCCGCGCTGCAACGGAGGGTATCTGCGCCATTCGGACAGTGCAGAGTGGATATTGAGTGAGTTCGTTGTGATATTTGGGAGCCTCAGGACGCCGATCAGACTGACCTCGCCTTGGTGATACAGCCCGGCGGGTGCTTTCCCAGCGGGGCTTCTTTCGCGGACCCTATCGTGCATCACCGCCCCTGTTCGTGCGGGACTTTGTGGCGGCCTGGAACTAGGTGATGAACCTAGATCGTTACGATCTAGTGCGATCTCAGTGCAGAAGTCTCGCCAATACTGGGCCATCTCACCCCTACTCGTCGTCAGTCGGCCTAGGGTGCTGGTGGGAACGCCGCTTACCTGCTCGGTGCACGTACAGCTAAAAGCGGTAATAAGACACAAATGTTCACATTTTCCAGCGCCCCAGCGCTTGCGGGGCGGGGGTGAGTGCGTGCTCTAATGAGGAACATCCATCCTGATGCTTGGGGCCGCGCCGAACGATTCACCAACTGGGTGAGCCGGTCTGACAGCCGAACCAAATTGGAGCCCCAGCCATGGCAGGGCTCCCAATGAGCACACTAGGGTTCTCTTACGGCGGGCGGGCGCCGGGTTGCGCCGGCCCAAGGCGGCGCTTTCTTGGGCAACTTTGCAACCACTGCAGGCCTCACCTGCCTTAGGCGAGGCGACCGGCTAAAAAAATGGATTTCGGCAGCATCATCCGCAGGCTGAACCGCAGCGGCAAACCGCTCGTCGACAACGGCTCGGACAACGCCAACTTTCCGCTATTGAACGAGGCACCGGCGCCAGATCAATCGGCCGCCACACTGCCTAGCGATTTCGGCGATGTTTCGCGGTTCACCGAGGGTTTGTCTAGTGCCGCCATCGGCAATCCTAGAGATCCCGAAAATCAGCCTAACCGGAATCTGCTCCTCACCGCCGCGCCTGACTATGCGGAGATGCCGGGGCCTACGTCCACTGTTGGGGTCAGCGATTCAGTAACAGGCCTCGCGGGCCACGACACTCCCGGTGCCTCAGCGGCCATTGGGAGCAGTACCGCCGATAGCTTATCCGGGGCAGATACCTCTGCGACCCGCGCGGCCCTCATCGGTGGCACCACCAGTAGCCCGGCCCCAAGCCTGGGTCCTGTGCCGCCAGGAGCTGAAGCGCAGGTGACGTTCCTGTCGGGCGTTACCGCCACCGCAAAGGTGGCTGCCATATCTTTCGATACCTGGAATGGCAACACGCCAGCCACCTATGCCACCCAGTACGCGCAGGCGATCAAGTTTGGAGACACCACCTTAACGCCTACCGGCGCGGCTGGCGGCACGATTAGCTATTCGTTTCAGACCAGTTCAAATTGGACCGCAACCGAAAAATTGGGCTGGGTGGCGTCGCTAACGCTGTGGTCCGATTTGGCCAACCTGAATTTTTCCGAAGTGGCGACCGGCGCAAATTTCAACATCCAGCGTGGCACTGATGGCGGTGCCTACCAAAATTTTGTGTCTTACTATCCCAGCCTGATCGGCGGTGGCAGTTTTCAAAATCCGGCGCAGGCCAGCGTCATTTCTATCGACACCAATACCCTAGGCTTTGGGCCGATTGGCGGCGCATTCCCGGTGTTTGGCGGTTACCCCTACCAAACCATGGTGCACGAGATCGGGCACGAACTCGGTCTAGGCCATGCGGGCGCGTACAACGGCAACGTGGCCGCCAACACCCAGCAGTTCAGCGCCTACGACACCCGTCTGTGGACGCTGATGTCCTACATCGAGCCCAGCAACACCAGCGCCAAATACTTCAACAGCTATCCTGTCACGGGCACCAATTGGGGGACGGTCATCACCGCCTACAACGGCCTGAACTATTCGAGCCCCGTCACCGCCACCACCCCGATGATGCTCGATATTCTGGCCATTCAGCGACTCTACGGCACGCCCGCATCTGGCCCTTTGACCAGCGGCGGCCAAATTTTTGGCTTCAACCAGAATATTCAGGGGGAGTCGGCTCGGTTCTTCGATTTCACGATCAACACCAAACCAGTTATTACAATCTGGGACGGTGGCATCAACAACACGCTCGACCTCTCCGGTTGGACCACTGCCTCGACCATCAACCTGACTGCCGGCACTTTCAGCAGTGCCAATGGCATGGTGAACAACATCGGCATTGCGACCGGTACGATCGTCGAGAAAGCGCACGGCGGTGGCGGCAAGGACATCATCAATGGGAATGAGTTCGACAACGACCTTAAAGGTTTTGCCGGCAACGACACCCTTAGTGGCGGTCTTGGCAACGACTTTCTGGATGGGGGCAGTGGCAGCGACAAAATGACCGGTGGCACCGGGAACGATGTGTACGTGGTGGACGACATCGGCGATGTGCTCATCGAAATCGCCAGCGAAGGCATGGACAGCGTGCGCACCACGCTCACCAGCTACAGCCTCGCCGCGCTGTATCAGTTGGAAAACTTAGCCTACCTGGGTGCCGTGGCTTTCTCCGGCACCGGCAATGAACTATCCAACGTGCTGGGCGGCGGTAGCAGCGACGATGCGCTGGCTGGGGCCGCCAACGACGACCGTCTGGATGGCTACTTGGGCGCCGACAGTCTCACCGGCGGCGCTGGCAATGACCAACTCCACGGCGGGGACGGCACCGATACCGCCATCTACTCCGGCGCCTGGATCGACTATCACATCAGCGTCGATAACACCGGTGTGACAACGGTCGCCGACCACCGCCTCGGTACCCTCGACGGCACTGACACAGTGGACGGTATAGAGCTATTCCAGTTTGCCAACGGGCGGTTCACCGCCGCCGCGGTTATCAACCTAGGCCCGCTTGCCAACGACGATGAGGTTGTTGGGCTAGTTGAAGCCACAGCATTCGCAGCGGGGAGCGACACCGCCAGCGGCAATGCCTTGACGAACGACACGGACGCTAATCTATCGACCCTTGGCCTAGGCGAGACGCTGAGCCTGACCGGTGTGCGCCACGGCGCACCGGCGGACGCCGGCGCCTTGGCAGCTATCAACGGCGATACAGTGGTCGAAGGCAGTTACGGCACCCTGACCATCCGGACGGACGGCAGCTACGGTTATGCGTTGGACAATGCCAGCGCCGCAACCGAAGCCTTGGCGACTGGCGCCACCGTCATCGATTGGTTCACTTACCGAGTGGCTGACGCCCATGGCGCCACCAGTTCGGCCGCGCTGTCGTTCGCCGTGGAAGGGCAAAACGACGTGCTGCTGCCGAACCACGCGCCCACAGGTGTTGCCGCCGCCGTGCTTGCCAGTGGCACCGAAGACACCGCCTACACAGTGCTAGCCAGCGATTTGCTCGCGGGCTTCAGTGACGAGGATGGCGACGCGCTGAGTGTCTCGGCGTTACGCGCCTCAAACGGCACCGTGACCAACAACGGCAACGGCAGCTTCAACATCACCCCCAGTGCCAACTATAACGGCGCCGTGGGCCTCAATTACAACGTGAGCGACGGCCACGGTAGCTCGGTTGCGGCCGTGCAGAGCTACGCCTTGGCAGCCGTAAATGACGCGCCCACCGGCAGCGCCAGCGCGTTGCTGAAGGCTGGCCTACAGGGCACGGCTTATCAGGTGCTGGGCCGCGAGTTGCTGCAGGGCTTTAGCGACGTCGAAGGCGATGCGCTGGGGATCTCCAACTTGGTGGCGTCCAACGGACTAGTGACGGACAACCTCGACGGCAGCTTTACCGTCACCGCGCAGGCTAGTTTCAGTGGCACGATGGACCTGACCTACGCCGTAGTTGACGGACAAGACGGTAGCGTGGGGGCCGCCCAGCACTTTAGCGTGGCACCCATCGTCGTCACCCCAGCCAACGATGCCCTGCTGGTGACGCTGGGCCTCGCCTCCTCGCTGGACGCCAGCGTGCTGCTTGCCAACGATACGGCCACCCCGGGCCAGCTGCTGAGCGTTACCGGCGTGGCCAATGCCGTTGGCGGCACGGTAAGCCTGGTCGACGGCAAGTTGGTGGTGAACGCCAGTGCAGCCAGCGGTTCCTTCGACTATACCGTCACCAGCACTATCGGCGTCGCCGCCGTTGGGCAGGTCAGCTTTGGCGCGATTACCACCAGTGCCTTGGCCAATATCGTTAACACTGGCGCCGGTGTCACCGCGGCCGACTTGCAAGGTCAGGACGGCAACGATGTGCTGACCGGATCCGCCAGCAACGACCGCCTAGTGGGCGGACTGGGCAACGACACCCTGTTTGGCCAGGGCGGCAACGACCTGCTGCTCGGGGGCGATGGGCTCGATATTCTGGACGGTGGGACGGGTGCCGACACGCTCAGTGGCGGTCTTGGCAACGACACCTACACCGTGGACAACCTCAACGATGTGCTCATCGAAGCCGCGCTAGGCGGCACCGATCTGGTCAAGACCAGTTTGGCCAGCTACGTGCTGGGCCACGAACTCGAAAACCTCACCAGCATCGGTTTGGCGGCGTTTACCGGCACCGGCAACAGCTTGGCCAACCTCATCACCGGTGGGGTTGGGGCAGACTACTTGCTGGGTCTAGACGGTAACGACACCCTCAATGGCGGTGCCGGCGCCGACACCCTAGCGGGCGGTGCGGGCAACGATATCTACACGTTGGACCATCTCGGCGACATCGTGATTGAGACCGTCGGGGGCGGCATTGATACGGCTAACACCTCGGTGAGCTACACGCTTGCCGCAGAAGTGGACCATCTCACACTAACCGGTACCGCCGCGCTTTCCGGCACCG
>CAIPNE010000650.1 GCA_903866355.1 uncultured Gammaproteobacteria bacterium | reverse complement strand
CGTGTGCTCTTCCGATCTTGGAAGAGACTAGGGGGGCGCGAAAGCGACTAGCATGAGTGGATTGAAACAGCGCGTGGTGGTGGTGGGTGCGGGAGCTGGAGGCGCCAGTGTGGCGGCGCGACTGGTCGCCGCAGGCGGCTGGGAAGTGACGCTCGTGGATCCGGCGGAGTCGCATTTTTATCAGCCCATGTGGACTTTCGTGGGGGGCGGTGTTTTCCCGCGTGAACGCAGTCGCCGGCCGATGAGCGAAGTGATTCCCGCTGGGGCGCGTTGGGTGCAAAGCGCTGTCACCGAATTCCGCCCCGAGGCCAACCAAGTGCTCACCCAGAATGGTGAAACCCTAGGCTACGATGCCTTGGTGGTGGCGCCGGGTATTCAGATTAACTGGCACGCCATCCCGGGCTTAAAAGAGAACCTGGGGCGCAACGGTGTCTGCAGCAATTACAGCTACGAGAGTGTCAATTCAACGTGGGAGACTTTGCAGCGTTTCAGTGCGGGGCGGGCAGTGTTTACTTTCCCCACCACGCCCATCAAATGCGCCGGTGCGCCGCTCAAAATCATGTTGCTCACCGAAGACTACCTACGGCGCAGCGGGCGCCGGGCGCCGTGCCAAGTGGTGTATATGTGCGGCGTGGGGGCTATTTTTCGCGCCCCAAAATACGCTGCAGAACTCGTTAAAATCTGCGCAAAGCGAGAAGTAGAGGTCAACTACAAGCAGGATTTAGTCGCGATTAAAGGCGAGACCCACGAAGCTGTTTTTCGCGAAGCCGAGTCCGGCAACGAGCGAGTTGAAAAATTCGACATGCTCCACGTGGCGCCCCCGATGGGGCCACCAGATTTTGTCCGACAAAGTCCGCTGGCAGATGCCGCGGGCTGGGTGGACGTCAATCGCGGCACGCTGCAGCACACGCGCTATGCCAATGTGTTCAGTCTGGGCGATGCCAGCAGCCTGCCGACTTCGAAAACGGCCGCAGCGATTCGCGCGCAAAGTCCCGTGCTAGTGGCTAATTTGCGGGCGGTGATGGCGGGCCGCTCGCCGCGTGCGGTGTACAACGGATATACCTCCTGCCCACTCATCACCGGGTATGGGCGGCTGATCTTGGCGGAGTTTGATTACGACCTGCAACCCTGCGAAACCTTTCCCTTTGACCAAGGTCGGGAACGGAAAAGCATGTATCTGTTAAAAAAATACGTCATGCCCACGCTTTACTGGCGGGGGCTGGTGCGTGGCCGCAAATGGCCATGGCCCGTGCCAGAAAGCGCACCCACCGAAATCTGAATCCGCAGGCTAGCGTAGCGCAGCCGGGCTAAACCCGGCCATTGTTCAGGTGCTCGTGCTGAGCGCGAGCTGGTTGACCGATCGCCGATGGTCGGGGAAATAGCGCAAGCGTTCGAGGCATTGCTGGCGTGCCGCGTTCGGATCCACTGCCTGATGTTTACCGGTGGCGCGCCGCGGTTTACGCGGAAAGCGCCCCATGCCGGCCAAGATGCAAAACCACGACGTGGGGCTATACGCCATTTGCCCCTGCTGGCGCCGGATTTCCGCGAGTAGGTCGCCACCGTGGTCCCAAATTTCCAGCACCTGACCGACGGAATCTGAAATCTGCACATTGTCGCGGGCGGCCACCCAGTAGGGCGTATCGTCGCGGGAATTTAATTTGTAGTGCATGAAAATATAATCGCGAATGCTGTCGTAAATCAGATTGACCTTCTGATTAAAGCCAATGCGTTGCGCCTGTATTTCGCCCGGTGCTGCCCAAGCGGCGATGAATTGTTCAATGGTGTCTTGAACGAGCATCAGCGCGGTGGCTTCCAGTGGCTCGATAAACCCTTGCGCCAAGCCAATCGCCACACAGTTGCGCTCCCAGGTACGCTCTAAACGGCCGACCCGCATTTTGAGATGGCGCGCGGTTATGTTTTCGTCCGGCAGCTTGATCTGCGCGCGTAACTCGCGCTCGGCGGCCGCTTCGTCTAAGAAATCGGAGGCATACACATACCCGTTGCCGTAGCGATTGGTGAGTGGGATTTTCCAGGCCCAGCCATATTTCATCGCCCCGGATACGGTTTCAGAAGGCAGCGAGTGGGGGTCCTCGTGCGGGGTGGGCAGGGCCACCGCGCGGTCGTTAAACAACCATGGCCGATAGCTTAAAAAGGGCACCCCCAGCGTTTTGCCCGACAGCAAGTTGGCAAAGCCGGTGCAGTCGATGAAGTAATCGGCGCTGAGGAAGCCGTGTTTAGGCGTGTGGACCCCGGCAATGTCCCCGTTCTCGTGTTGCTGTACCGAGGTCACGGTGTCCACGAGATGGGTCACCCCACGGGCAGTTGCCCAAGTGCGGAGAAACTCGCCAATCAAGCGAGCATCGAAATGATAGGCGTAGTCCACGGCGTAACCACTGCGCGCATCTGGCAGCGGCGCGCAGCGCTTTTTGGCTACCCAGTTGGAGAGAAAGAACCAGTCAGGATTCGCCATGACGTCGATATTCTGTTGGCGCAACGACACATTGTGGTGAAAGGCGCGCACGGCATCGTTATCGCTCTGGGTGAAAAAAGGGTGGTAATAGCTCTCATAGCCCGCGCGGGTAGACCAGTGTGGAAAGCGTATCCCGCACTTATAGGTGGCGTTGCACTGAGGCATCCATGCGTGGTCGGCGATCCCTAGGGCCTGAAAAAAACGCCGCATCTTGGGCGTAGAACCTTCCCCCACGCCGACGATCCCGATGGTGTCTGACTCCACCAGCGTGACGCGCGTGCCGTGTGCGGCCCAAACCTGCGCCAGCCACGCTGCGGTCATCCAACCGGCGGTGCCACCACCCACGATGAGCACGCTCGCGGGTGCGGGGGCAGAGTTTTTCAGCATGGTTTTGCTCCTTAGTGACTCTTCAAAAAGGCTTTCTCCACGGCGACTTTCTTTGGCGTGTGGGCACGCCAACGGCCTATCCTATCCCGAAGCCTAGAAGCTAGGCGATGCTGTTTTTGGCGCCCTGCGTGCTGCTGGCATATGCCGCGATTCTCTGCAGAAAATGCTGCAAACGCACAATATTTAAGGGAAATTACTGATAGTACGTGCTGGGATTTTTAGGTATCTTATCGCGCCGGTTCAGCACCCAAAGTGTGGGGTGGCCCGGCAGGCAGTCATCTTGACTGCCAGATAAGTTGTCTGCATTCGAGTACGCGCCGGCCCCCCCGTAGGGCCGGGACACCTCTTGGATTCGACAGTGAAAAACAATCGGCCCGTCTGGGCCCGGACCTTTGAGGGAGCTCTCGCATGGGATTCCTAGTGAACATTGACAACGGTGGTACGTTCACCGATGTCTGCATCAGCGATGGCAGCCGCCTCGTGCACGCAAAATCTACGACCACGCCGCACGATCTGACCCAATGCTTCATTGAAGCGCTGAAGCGTGGCTCGCGTGAGCTTTTTGGCGAAGAAGACTTAGGCCGGCTGGTGCGTGAAACCGAATGTCTGCGCTACTCCACCACTTCGGGCACGAACGCCGTGGTGGAACACAAGGGCACGCCCGTGGCGCTGCTGGTGGAAGCCGGTGCCGAGGACGACCTCTACGGCGCCCACGCCACGTTGGGCGCGAATTCCCTTTGGCACGCGATGGTGCCCAGCCGCCCCAGCGGCATTGCGGTGGG
>CAIPNE010000649.1 GCA_903866355.1 uncultured Gammaproteobacteria bacterium | reverse complement strand
TGAGAACCCCTCGAGCGTTCTGGCGTCACGCCAGCAGCGCACCCGGATGCGCTGGGGCTTTAACCGAACGCGCGGGTGACCAGTTCGGTATCGAGGTACTCGGTGATGGCGGCAATTTTGCCGTTCGCAAAGCGATAGACCCAGCAGTAAGTGTTGTTGTAGGGCACGCCCCGCAGCGTCATGGCGATCCCATGTCCCTGCACGACGACGTAATCCCCATCGGCCAGCAGGTTGTCGACATGGATGTGGATGTGACCATCCACCAACGCTGCCTTGAAGTTACCAAGGAACTCCAGCACTGCGGGCTTGCCTTGGAAGGTTTTCGACAGCACGGTTTGCCCGATGATGGTCCACGCCACGTCATCCGCAAGGCTAGTGATTAGCGGCTCTGCGTTACCTTTCGCGAGTTCTTCGAAGTTGGTGCGAATCACCTGCTTGTGGTTCAGTGCATTCATGTATTGGGCTCCTGCGTCTTTTAAAAGATGGGGTGAACAGCCTAGAACGAACCCCCCTGACTTGCCACCCGGAGGCTGTATCGTCGTCGGTGGCGCTAACTGCGACGGGCAAATTCATAACTCATCCAGGCAAGTGCCATCGTCACTAATAGCGTGCCAATCAGGACGACCCGAGGGACTTGGTGATCGAGCAACAGCGCAAACATAAACGGGGCGCCCGACTTGGCAATGAAGGACGGCATGGCGAGGCGGCCCAACAGCCCGCCAAAACCGGTTACCCGGGGAAATAACTCGGCCGGCACGGTGCCCCGGATGATGGTCATCACCCCGTTGCCCGCGCCGTAGAGCAACCCAAACAGCACCGGCCAAAAAAGCGTGCCTTGGGCGAGCGCCAGTGCTGCTAGCGACAGCGTGAGCAAGGCAAAAGAGACGCTGCCGACCAACACCGGACGGGCTTTATTCGCGCACCCATATTCGATAACCCGTGCCACCACCTGCATCGGTCCAAACAGGGTGCCCACTAAAATGGCTTCTCCGGCCGACAAACCACCTAGCCCCAGCAACGCCACCAGATGTGCGCAGAGCACAGAAATAGTGAAGGAGACCAGGGCAAAGGAGGTCGCCAGGGCGATGAACCGGCGCATTTCTGGCGGGCTCAGTCCAACGTTTGGCGCCTTGTGAGCACCCACCGGCAGGTGCAATTGCAGCGGCGGCGGCACCGCTATTAGATAGGACCCAAGACAAACCGAAAGCTGGAGCGCAGCAAAATAGAACGCCGCCTCACGCCAGCCTTGTTGTTCAACCAGCCAACGGGTGAGTGGCCAGAACACCGTGCTGGCAAACCCGCCGAACAAGGTGAGCAAAGTCACCGCGCGTCGATAGTCGACCTGTGGCACGCCACGATGCAGCACGGCGAAGGCCGCGTCGTACAGTCCACTGCCCATGGCCAGTCCCAACAGCGCCCAACTGCCGTACAAATCGAAAACGTCGTCCGCCACGCCCAACCAGGCGAAGCCCACGGCGGCGAGTACCGCCGACCCACTCAACACCCAGCGACCTTGCCCAGCGTCGATGATCCGTCCGGCAAGGGGTGCCACTAATCCCGACACCAAAAGGCTGAGGGTAAAGGCGCCATAGACCCAAGTCTGCGTGAGCGCCAAGGACGCCGCGATCGGCTGGCTGAGAAGTGTGATGGCGTAATAAAGCGTGCCCCACGCGACGATTTGTGCGACCCCCAAAAACGGCAGTCGCCAGCCCCAGGTCGTGCGGCCCCAACGCGCTTGGGTCATTGCGCGGCCGGCGCGGCGCGCGGTTTCTGTGCACGGGCCACGCCCCGTGATGGCGTGGTTGTAGCACCGTCATCCGCCTGCGGGCTCACCCGCGGCCGTCCGTGGCTTGGGTTAACAATCTGCCTGTCTGGTGGTGCATCAGTTGGCGGCGTCACAGTGGTGTCGGTTTCCAAATGGGCGAGCGTTGATTCTGCCAGTTTCTGCTGCCCAACCCGCACCGGTCCTGTCGATGTGAAAGACGCGCCACGCTATCGGCCACGCGCCGCCGTAGCCAGCGGCGGTTTGCGCTTTTTGAATGACGCCACGAATGCCTAGCCATCCGCGGGTGTTGCTTCGCTAATTTAGGCATTTAAGGTACGAGCGCGCACGGCATCATTGCGCGCACCGTTGGCGGCAGGTCGCCCAGCGTGCTGCAGCTCCAAATCTCGGCGTGGGCTAGGCCGCTTTACGCCACGCGTAACTGCGCCACCATGCCGCGCAAAATTTCGGCATCGGCTGGGCTATTCACGGGAATGCTGAACTCTGCATGGGTCACGATGCCGCCATAACGGGCGGCAAGTTTATCGGCGATGTCATCGTAGGTGCCGATAGTGGCGTACAGATTTAGCACCTCATCGTTAATGTACTGAGGCATTTCTTCCCAACGCTGGGCGCGTGCAAGGAGCTTGAGTTCGTCGGCCAGTGCGCCCAAACCGTGGGCCGCAAAAGCGGCACGGTAAGCTGGTGTTGAAGCGTAGAACGCCACCCGCGCGCGCACGTCGCGCACCCGCTCAGCCAGTGCGGTGGTGTTGGGCGCGGTGGCCACCAGTGGCTTGATGCTCATCGCACAGCCGTCCAGCGAACGGCCGCTCAGCGCTGCACCAGCACGCACCGCCGGCCACATCACCGTGTTGATGTAATGAGGGGTACACACCGGATGCGGGCGCAACCCGTCAGCTACTTCACCCGCGACCTGACACAAATAGGGATTGACCGCCGCCAAATGGATGGGGATGTCTGGGTGTTCCAGCGGGCCCGGATCAAACAATGGCACGCTGAGGTTAATGGTGTAGTGACGACCCACAAAAGCGGGCTGCTCGCCATGCTGCCAAGCCTTCCAGATTGCGCGTACGGCCTGTACATATTCGCGCATCCACGGCCCGGGGGGATGCCACTGAGCGCCGAAGCGGCGCTCGATATGCGCCTTCACCTGCGTGCCGAGGCCTAGCGTGAAGCGGCCACCCGAAAGCTTTTGTAGCGTCCAGGCCGAGAGCGCCGTGACGGCCGGGCTGCGCGCAAAAGCGATGGCTACCGCCGTGCCTAAGCCCAGCGTTTTAGTGGCCTGCGCCGCAATGCCGAGGCAGATGAAAGGGTCTTGTTTGGTTTCCTCGAACATCAGTGCGGAATAGCCGAGCGACTCCAGCAGCTGGGCATCTGCGACCAGACGAGAAAAATCGAAGGGGGCCGCCGGTTCGCGTAGGCCGGGGTCCACTTTGCCGAGCGGGAGTAGGGTTTCGAGCTGCATGAGGGGGCCTTGAGCTAGGTAACCCAGTGTAACGGATGCTGCGCAAGCGCCGGCCAATCCACCACTCAGGTCGCCGCTAAATCCTGCGCGTGCCCCTGCGGGCTGGGCCGGGCAAAGATAGGCGTTGCGAGCCTAGTGATTATCGGAGGCGTCGCCCACCGGATCTCCCGCGTGGCCAGAATTTGATGAAACAGTAGCCGCCGGCAAGCCCGCCTAAATGGGCGAAATGTGCCACCCCGGCCTGCGTGCCGGTGACCCCCAAAAACAACTCCACACCGCCATACAGCGCCACAAAAATTGGCGCACGCATGGGAATAGGGGGTATTAGCGGGACGATCACACGGTTTGGGAAGAGCAGCGCGAAGGCGATGAGCAGGCCAAAAACTCCTCCTGAGGCGCCCAGGGTTGGTGATCCCGAGCCCATCAACAATGCCACGGCCAGCTGTGACAACGCCGCGCTGAGCACGCAGATCAGGGAGTAATTTAGAAAACGCTTAGGCCCCCAGACTTGCTCAACGTCTGCCCCGAACATGTACAAGCCAAACATATTGAACAGCAGGTGGGAAAAATCGCCATGCAAGAAGCCGTAGCTTAGAAGCTGCCAGGGCCTAAAGTCCGGGCCCAACGGCCACAGCACCAAGGCGTCTAGCGGCAGGCGGATACCCAAGGTCGCTGCAAAAAAAACCGCGAGATTGATGAGGATCAGTGTTTGAGTAACTGGGGGCAGGCCAAGCATTAGCTTTCTCTGGGTTAGCGGAAGAACGAGACAAGACGGACTAGCGTCGTGGGGCGTGAGGCAAAACATAACCGTCCCGACCGAGGAAATCGAGCACCGAACAAGACCGTACGGTGCACCGCCGCATTTTTTGCG
>CAIPNE010000648.1 GCA_903866355.1 uncultured Gammaproteobacteria bacterium | reverse complement strand
GGCTAACCTCAGCGGGCTGGAAATCTGGCGTGCCGCTAGCGTCACCGACCTGCAGCGCCGGGATTTGGCCGGCACCCAGTCCGACGCTATTTACGCCCTCGTGAACAACCACCTGCGGCGGGTCATGCGGGGAGAAAAAATCAGAGAGTGGGTGACGCTAGAGGTGGGGGAGAACACTCGGCGATTCAGTCACAGCTACCATCATTTAACGTTGGTGGACGAGCGCAATGTGTTGCTCATCGAGGCGAAAGCGGCACCGGCGGCGGAAGAAATGCTGGCCTTTGCCGCGGATTACACCCTAACCGTTGGCCTCTACGAGCTTGATGGGCAGTTGCTGAGCAGCAATCCGGCCCTCCAAAAACTAGCCCAGCACCAATCGATGCAGGACCTTAACCGGTTGCTCCCGGCGGATATCAGCGCAACCGACTGGCCGCAGAAAATTGCTGAACAGAGCCATTTGCGTTTTGAGATTGCGCTCGAAACGGGGCGTGGTGTGGGGCAATTTCGGGCTGAACTACGGCGCGTGTTTAATCATGCAGGGCAGCCGCGCGTCATTTTAACGCTCGACAACATCACGGAGCAGCGCATCAAGGAAAGTGAGCTGGCACTGCAAGATAACCGCGCCCGCACGGAGCGCTTGTTGGACAGTGCCGAGGTCGCCACTTTTGTGTGGGACCTCGAGCGTCGCCTGGTCACGGTAGACCACCGCTGGTGGTCTATGTTGGGCTACGAACTCGAAGAGTTTCGTCTCGACGAGGCCGTCTGGCAGTCTCTGGTCCACCCTGAGGACGCCCCTCGGGTGCTGCACGAAACTCGGCGGGTGCGCGATGGCGAGGTGACCCACTGGAACGACGAGTACCGGCTGCGCCGTAAAGACGGCACTTTTGTGTGGGTGCTCGATCGGGGTGTGGTGACTCGCCGGGACCTCACCGGTCGGCCGGTAGAGCTCGGCGGCATCCATCTGGATATCCACCAAAAGAAGGCGGTGGAATTGGCTTTGGCGGGCGCTGAAATGCGTCAGCGTGCGCTGCTGGGGGCGCTACCTGATCTGTTATGCGTCAGCGATTTGGAGGGGAAGGTCGTCGATCTTCACGCGGCGCAACCAATGGACTGGGGCCTACCCACCACGCGCGTGGTGGGGCGGAACTTGTCGGAACTGCTCGCGCCCGAGGTAGTGGCGCGGTTGCGGCCGGCGCAAGAACAAGTACTGACGACCGGGCGCTTGTTGCAAGGGGAGTTTCAAATTACGCACCCACGCTTGGGTGAGCGGCATCGGGAGTTCCGTATGGTGCCCTACGGTGAAAATCTAACCCTCGTACTGGTGCGTGATGTCACTGACCGATACTTGGCCGAGACCCAGCGACAGCAGGCGCTCGCGCAACTCCAGCAGTCTCAAAAGATGGACGCACTCGGCCAACTGGCCGGTGGGATTGCGCACGACTTCAATAATATTCTGGCCAGCATGCTGGGTTACGCGTGGCTTGCTAAACAGATTCCAGCGGTGGCGCTGGATAAGAATGCCAGCGAATACCTAGAAACCATCACGGCAGCTGGCGAACGTGGCCGCGAACTGGTGCAGAAACTGCTGACTTTCAGTCGGCCAAATGTCGACGCCGAAGTCCAATCGATCGATCCGCG
>CAIPNE010000647.1 GCA_903866355.1 uncultured Gammaproteobacteria bacterium | reverse complement strand
AGGTGGACGTGTGGCTGATTGAAGGTCTTGAGATAGACGTCGCTCTGACACGGCCGCTTGCCGCCGTACGGATGATCCCACGGCACCAGGTGCTCCGCCGTCCACGCATCGTGCACCTGCGCTTGCATCTGCTGACGGATGAAGTGGGAGATGGCGGCATTCGCTGCGGGTAGATAGGCATCTCTGAAGGCCAGTGCGATGTAGTTGCCGTCCCATGCCTGCTGCAATACCTGCGCGCGTCCCGCGGCATCGAGTTCGTGGAATCGCTGGTCGCCCATGCGTAACGGCGTGTGGCCACCGTAGGTCTCGCGGAATGCGGCACGGATCGCTTGCGGATCTGCGCGCAGCGCCGCAACCCGCTGCGGGACCATCGGCCCTGAACTGGTTGGGATGACATAGTTGGCGGTGCGCTGGAAGACGTAGACCTCCGCCGCAACCTTGGCAATTTCTGGTACGACCTGCACGCCGGATGAGCCAGTGCCGATGACGCCGACGCGCTTGCCGCGCAGATCGACGCTGCCGTCTTTGGGCCAGGTCGACGTGAAGTAGCACTCACCGGCGAAGTCAGCCACGCCTGCGATGTCCGGCGCCTTAGGATCTGACAGCGCGCCAATGGCGAGGACCACATACCGACAGACGACCTGCTCGCCGGCCGAGGTCCGCACAGACCACCAGCCCGTACGCTCGTCGTAGCTCGCGGACACGACCTTGGTGTCGAAAGTGATGTCCTTCACGACATCGCAGCGCTCGGCCACGAAACGCAGATAACGCTGGATTTCGTGCTGACCCGCGCAGGCGTCGGACCAGTTCCAATCGCGCACGATGTCGTTGTTGAAGAAATACGCGTAGTTGTAGCTCTCAACATCGCAGCGCGCGCCCGGGTAGGCGTTCCAGTACCACGTTCCGCCAACATCCGATCCGCGCTCGAAGCCCCGTACGCTGAGTCCGCGTTGGCGTGCCTGCCACAGGGCGTAGATCCCGGCGAAACCGGAGCCGACCACCACTACGTCGCAATCTGGCCGTGGTTTGGGGCTGTGATTCTCGGTCATATCTTCTCTCGCAAAATGTCTGGGCACGTGGTCGGGCTGGACGGGATTTGGCAACGGTGAGTCCCGGGGGCTAATTGCCCGATTATAGGCGCTGGCGCATCTGGGACGGCTATCTGGGACAGGCACCTTGTTGCTCGGCGTTAAGGCGGTGTTCTCCAGGGTTTTTGAGCCCATCCATCGTGCGAACCTCGTTGGCATGGGCGTGCTGCTGATGAACTTCGTTGAGGGTGACCGCGCGGCGGCCTTGGCCTCGACGGCACGGAAACCGTCGACTTCGCCGGGCTCGACACGGGCGGGGCAGAATTAATGATCAGCGCTAAAAAAAGCCGATGCCTCGGCACAGACCTGCCAGACCCGCGTGCGGATCAACACACCGGTCGAATGGGACGACAACCGTGCCCGGCCCCAACCGCGCGCACGCACTTCGCGAACTGATCATGCCCGCCCCAACGGATCGCACGGACTCCGCGAACTGATCCTGCTGGCCCCAACGGGGCCAAATACGATAGCCCAGGGCAACGCCCTGGGTTAGGCCGTCAAAAAAATCTCCAGCCCTGAAGGGGCGCAACGCAAACGTCACCCATTGACCGTGGTATCTAGGGTCAGGACATGCGCAAAGGAATTGCGGACGCTATTCGCGGCACATCGTATGGCTTTGATCAATCTGCATGCCGACAACCCAGCAGCCAGCCAAATCTTGATCCCCGCTCTTGAACGAGTTGCGGACTCATCGTTCTATTCGGCATGGCGGCGGTGCACTTGCCGGCTGCGCTGCAGCACCCGATCACAAGGTGGTCTTTCTGACACCTTAGGGTTAACTTGACTAACGTTATCGCAGGCGGCGGTTTCTCGGGAGGGCGATCGACTGACACCCTTCTGCGCGCTTCACGTGCCGCCCAGTTCGCGCCTTCACTATCACCACCAACTTAAGGGGATGACGATGGCTTTGAAGCTACAGGGATTGCTTTTCTGTGTAGGGCTGCAAGTCGGGGCCGCGTTGGCCGCCGAGACCGCACTGAACCCCGTCACGCCGGCGATGCTCACCGAAGGCAATGCCAACCCCGCGACCTGGCCGCTCTACGGCGGCAACTACGCCAACTGGCGTTACAGCACCCTGACGGATATCACACGCAAGAATGTCTCCCGGCTGCGGCCGGCGTGGTTATTCCAACCCGGCGTGGTCGGCCAGTTTGAAGCCTCTCCTACGGTCGTGGATGGCGTCATGTACGTCACGGCGGCCTATAACAATCTCTTTTCACTGAATGCGGCCACCGGCGAGATGCTCTGGCATTACACGCATAAGATGCCAAACGACATCCAGATCTGTTGCGGCCCGTCCAACCGGGGTGTGGCGGTGACCGGCAACATGGTCATCATGGGCACGCTGGATGCTCATCTGATCGCCTTTGACCGGGCGACGGGCAAGGTGCTCTGGAACATCACCATCGAGGATTACCGCCGCGGTTATAGCGTTACCGCCGCCCCGCTGGTTATCGATGACAAAGTGATTATCGGTCCGGCGGGCGGCGAATACGGCGTGCGGGGCTTCATCGATGCCTACGCGGTGGGAACTGGCAAACGGCTATGGCGGCGCTACACCATCCCAGCCAAGGGTGAAAAAGGTGCTGAAACCTGGGCCGGGGACTCCTATAAAACCGGCGGTGGCCCCGCTTGGACGACCGGCACCTACGACCCCGCCCTGCGCCTGCTTTATTGGGCGGTCGGTAATCCATCCCCGGACTGGAACGGGGATGCACGCGAAGGCGATAACCTCTACGCCGATTCCGTCCTAGCCTTGGATCCAGACACTGGTGAATTGAAATGGCACTTCCAGTTCACCCCGCACGATGTCTGGGATTTCGACGGCAATACGGGCATGTTTCTGGTGGACACCCTCTTCGATGGCAAACCCGTACGCGCCCTGGCGCAGCCAAACCGCAACGGCTACCTCTATGTTCTGGATGCCCGGACCGGCAAGTTTCTGCGCGGCACGCAGTACACGGAAAAGCTGAACTGGGCGACCGGACTGGATGCTAACGGCCGCCCCATTCCCAATCCAAAATTTGTTCCCATGCCCAATGGCAATCCGGAATTTATTTGTCCGGGCACTGGCGGCGGCCAAAATGGCGCTTTCACGGCTGCTTACAGTCCGCAAACCAAAATGGCCTATGTGCCCATGATGGAGAGCTGCGCTAAGGCCGAGAAGCAGACCGCCGTGTTCGTCAATAACACGCCCTTCTGGGGAGGTGGACCGGGCGAGACCGAGGGCATGGTCGGTACCGCCTATGGCCGACTGGCGGCGCTGGACATGACGACTGGCAAAACGATATGGAGTCGACGCGACCCGTGGCCGGTCATGAGCGGCACGCTGGCTACCGCCGGCGGCGTGGTTTTCAGCGGGACCCAAAGTGGACTGGCCATTGCCCTTGATGACACCACTGGCGAGGAACTCTGGCATTTTCAGACCGGCGGTATTCCGCGGGGCCAACCCATCACCTACCAGCTGGCGGGTGTCCAATACGTTGCTATGCCCACTGGCGGCGGCGGCCTTTTGGCGTCGTTATTCGGGCAGAATCCGCAGATGACCCTGGGTAACAGCTTGGTGGTCTTCGCTTTGCCCTGATGCCACGCGCAACTGATGGGCGATTGTTAACCGAAATATCCGACTCCCATCGTGGCCTTAAGTCCGCAAACGATGGGTGTTCGGGGCCGCTCTGAAGGGCAGGGTTAAAGGGCAGGGCGCGGTCGCGGAAATTCTCCGACCGAATGCCCGCGATCGCTTTAATCGAGCGTGGTGCCTCGTTTCCCGGCCAGTGTGACCGCCACCCCATGCGGCCATTCAATCTCAGCCACCGCCGCACCCCCCAGCCCGGCTAGCGGCGTTTAGCGTTCGATTGAGATCAGCGTCTTGGGCGTGCGCGGGCGTGGCTGGGCCGTGTATGCTCGCCAAGATTTTTCTAAAACAAGGACGACTTGCCATGCGCATGATTGCTTTTATTGGCTCGCTGCTGGCGTTCTGCGTGGCTCAAGCTGAGCCGCCGCCGAACTTACGGGCGGCAGATCTGCTGCCCGCCGCCAAGCTCGCGGGCGCCCACTACACGATTGCGCAGGATGTCGGATCCGATGGTTTTCTGCTGGATTTCGTCGTGTTCTCTGATTTCGGTCCCTTCCACGCGCGGGGACCCGGTTTAATCGATCGGCGAATTGCTGAGGTCCAGTCGCTGGTGGCGCTGGAATCGATGGGGTCTAGTGCTGCCTTCAAGGAAGGCTTTGCCAACGCGGCGAAATTTACCGCGCATCAGGTTGGCGATATCGTCACTAACCCAGTGGGCACGCTCACCGGCATTCCGGGGGGGGTAGGGCGGTTTTTTTCGCGTACCACCTTAACTGCCCAAACCCATATGGCGAAGATCAACGACCAACAAGCAGCCCAAAACGGTAACCTACCGGCCCCCGGACCTGGGGCCAACTTGCCGGGCCTGTCGGACGCGCCCGCGCCGGTCGCCGTGGGCAGCACGTCCGTTGAAGCCGCGAAGATGACCGGTGGTGTGGTTGCAGATGCCTTTGGTTATGCGCGCGTGCGGGGGGCGATTGCCCAGTCGGTTAACGCCGACCCCTACACCACCAACCCGGTTTTACGCGCCCGGCTCGACGAGCTAGGGCGCGTCGCGTTTCTGGGAAACTTAGGCGTTAGCGCTATCAAAGCTTCGGTCCCGGCCAGCTTTTTAGTGAGTGCCGTTGGGGTGACGTCCACGTGGGTTTGGGACACGCCACCTGGGGATATTGTGGTGAGTAACCAGCGGGCGCTGCTGGCCATGGGTACCAGTCAGCTGCAGGTGGATGCGGTGCTCAATCACGCCCTGATTTCTTTGACCATGCAAGTGAGGCTGGTGCGGGCGCTACAACGCCTGAAAGGCGTGACCGGTCTCAGTGACGCCCTCACGCTGGTGTCGACGACCACCTCGGAGGAACAAGCCGAGTTCGTCATCAATACCGTTGAGATGCTGGCTTATTACCACGAGAAAAAAGCCCCGTTGGTGAGCGTGCACGAGCGCGGCACCCTCATGGGCCAAACGGCACAGGCTGAATTGGTCCTGGTGGCACCCGTGGACTACGTGGTGTGGACAGCATCACTGGGTCAATTTCTGGATCATGATGACGTTAAGTCAGGCAAACGTAGCCTGTGGTTGACTGGCCGACTGAGTCCGCCGTTGCTGGCCAGTCTGCAAGCCGCAGGGTGGCAGATCACGCAGAACTTGGACTGGGCGCCAGTGTTGCCGCAGGCGCTCACGGCCGGCGAATAATCCGGCGCGCCCAAGTGGGCGGGGCGAGCAAAATCATCTGGCGAGCTCGCCCCCAGCCCGTTGGCGCGTCGCGCAACACCGTGCGACGACGCAGGGGCTAATGCGTGGCGGTGAGGCGGCTGGCCGGTTGCGGCCGCAAGGCATATTTCGGCGCAGCTTGAGGCCGGCTCGTCCCCGCTGGGCTTTATAAAATGATTGCGCGGGCTGGCGGCCAACAGCCAATTTCCCGCTGAACGGGACCACGCGACGTCCTGCCACCTAGCCCCTCGGTGGCGTTATCTGTCGACCAACACGCCCCAACTCACCAGGCGTGCGCTAGGCTAGCGCTCGCCCTTTGCCTCAGTATTCGCCTTCAATGATGACGAGCTTCACCGAGAGTTTGACCACGGCGCTGCAACTGGTGAGCGCGCTGGACAGCACGCTGGTCACGATCGTGGCGCGCTCCTTGGGCGTGAGTGCATTGGCCTGTGCGCTGGCGTGCGGTGTGGGCTTGCCGCTGGGTGCGTGGTTGGGCGTGGCGAGATTTCCAGGGCGCGCGCTGGTGCTCACGTTTCTCAATACCTTGCTTGCGGTGCCCTCGGTGGTGGTGGGTTTGGTGGTGTATTTGTTGTTGTCGAGCAGTGGGCCGTTAGGCTCCTTAGGTTGGTTGTTCAGCTTTAAAGCGATGGTGTTTGCGCAAAGCCTGTTGGTATTGCCGGTGGTCACCGCACTGACTCGCCAAGTAGTAGAAGACGCCGCTAACCACCATGGCGAGCAGCTGCAATCGTTGGGCGCGGGCACTTTGCTGCGTGCAGGCTTGCTCGCCAGCGACGAACGCTATGCGCTACTCACGGTGGTCATTGCCGCGTTTGGCCGTGCCATTTCCGAAGTGGGTGCGGTGATGATCGTGGGCGGTAATATCGAGGGTTTCACCCGGGTGATGACCACCGCGATCGCTTTGGAGACCAGCAAGGGCGACTTGCCGCTGGCGCTGGGGCTGGGCATGATTTTATTGTCGGTCGTGCTGGTGCTGAATGCCTTGATCGCCCTCATTCGCTTGTGGCGAGAACAGGAGCCTGTGGGTTGCGCGGCGCCGCCCGGACTCGAGATGCGCACTTGAAGCCCGCTGTTTCCACCCCCCAACCTCCGGTTTTTCGCTTGGCGCGGGCGGGGGTCGTGTTCGGTCGTGTGCCGCCCCTTAACGCGCTGGCGGAGGTTTCGCTCGCCGTGCACGCGGGTGAGCGGATTGCACTGATCGGCGCCAATGGCTGCGGCAAGAGCACGCTGTTGCGGCTGTTGCACGGCTTGTTAATGCCCAGCGTGGGTGAGGTGTGGCGGGCCCCGCGGGTAGCCCACGCGATGGTGTTTCAGCGTCCACACATGTTGCGGACTTCGGCCTTGAACAACGTGGCGATGGGTCCATGGCTACGCGGCGTGCGCTGGCGTGAGGCCAAGGCGTTGGCGCTGGCGGCCCTTCAGCGCGTGGGTTTGGAAGGGCTGGGCCAACGCCCGGCCAGCAAACTTTCCAGTGGCCAGCAACAACGCCTGGCGCTCGCGCGAGCCTGCGCGCTGTCGCCCCAAGTGCTGTTTTTGGATGAACCCACCTCCAGTCTGGACCCTCACGCCAAACGCGAAGTGGAGGCGCTGGTCCAGCAATTGGCGCGCGAGGATCCCTATCTAACGCTGGTGTTTGCCAGCCATAATCTGGGTCAGGTCAAGCGTTTGGCCAGCCGGGTGATTTACCTTGAACAGGGCCGGGTGCTGGCGGATCTCTCGGTCGCTGATTTTTTTTCGGGCCAGCTGCTGCAAACGCACTACGGCCAAGCCCATTTATTCGTCAAAGGAGAGTTCGTATGACAGGCTTTAAAAAATATCGGGCTTGGCAACCCCTGCTGTGGGTCGCCGCGCTTTGGTTCAATACCGCGGTACACGCCGAGACGATGCTCATGGCGTCCACCACGTCCACCGAGCAATCGGGCTTGCTCGCCTATCTGTTACCGGCATTCCAACAAGCCACGGGGATTACGACCAAAGTCGTCGCAGTGGGTACTGGGCAGGCGCTCGACATGGCGCGGCGCGGCGATGCAGACGTCCTCTTGGTGCACGATCAGGTGGCCGAAGAAAAACTGGTCGCAGAGGGTTTTGCGCTGCAGCGCTTCCCCGTCATGTACAACGATTTTGTGTTGCTGGGCCCGGCTACCGATCCCGCGAAGGTCACCGGCAGCGACATCGTTCTGGCGTTCCAAAAACTGGCCGCTGGCAACGCCCTATTTATCTCTCGTGGTGACCAAAGCGGCACCCATACGGCGGAGCTGCGGTTGTGGAAAGCAGCGGGTTTGGACGGCGCGCCGGGCACTGGTTATCGGCCCTGCGGTTGCGGTATGGGGCCGGCGCTCAATATGGCGGCCAGTCTCGGTGCCTATGTACTCAGCGATCGTGGGACTTGGCTCAGTTTTAAAAATCCGCGCGATTTAACCGTGCTGGTGGCAGGCGACCGGCGGCTCTTTAACCAGTACGGCGTGCTGGCGGTTAACCCCGCGAAGTACCCGAAGATCAACGTGGCGGCGGCCCAAAAGTTTGTCGAGTGGATTTTATCCGGCGCCGGACAAACTTTAATCGCCAGCTACAAAATTGGCGGTCAGCAGTTGTTTTTCCCCAACGCGAAGCCCTGATCCTGGCGGCCGCGCGGGGCGTTGCCGGGCTGCTGTCAGCCGGTGCTAACCCCAGCGCGGCTGGCCACTCGGGCCGCAATGGGGTCTTACTGGCGGGGTTAATCTGGGCGGGAAGACAAGACGCTTCTGGCAGCTGCGCCCAACAGAAAAACCACTAAAAAGACGCTGAAAAAACCCGGCACAAAGCCAATGATCCCCACCAGATCCGGCTCTCCCAATGGGCTAGGACCCAACGTCAGGGCACGATTGCTAGACGCATTACCTAACCAGTAAAACAGCGTAAAAGACCACGCGACGTAAATGAACCCATAGGCGGTAAAACGCTGCATGAAGTGGCTTAAGCGCAGCGTGGGCAGCGCCAGCGCAACCACGATCAGTAGCACGCCATTGAGGGCGCCGCCGGTATGGGCCCGCACCCAGCCGGGCACTGTGCCGTATAGCGGCAGTTTGATAATCATTCCCGGCCAGACTTCGATGCCGCCGAGCAATGAAAACATCAACATAAAACCTGACAACATTGCCGCGAGCACGACCAATAAACCGTGTCCGATCATGATCCGTTGCAGTCTTTCCATTTTGGCACCCTCACTCACTGTGTTAACCAACGTTTCACCGGCCGGCGCCACTCGGAAATGGCACGGGAATATCCGCGCTCTGGGTATCGACCAACGGCAGCAAAGCGTCTTTGGGATGGGCGGCATGACCCGCGATCCAGTCTTTCATCCAACGTGGATCGTCTTCGCAACGTGGGTTATGCCATGGCAGCAGCGCGCGCAGGAGAAAAGGACCCACGTTAAAAATCATCGACGACACTTCGCGCACCAGCGCCGCAAGGCCGCGCCATTGGCGCAGCGTGCGGTCTTTTTTCAGGGCGGTGAGCATGCCCAGCAAGCCATAACCCACGAGGTGGAAAGAGCCATGGAATACCCCGAAGGCCCGCGCTGGGTAGTTACCTGAATAGGCCATGTAGGTGTCGAAAGCGACGGTCTTGTGTTCGGTTTCCTCCACCATGTGCATCAACCAAAAAGAAGTGACCCACGGTGAGGCGTTGCGAAACAGCGCCACTCGGCGGTTGATCAGCCAATGGGTAAACCCATTGGTCATGGTTTCAAAGCCTGCGTTATAGGCCAGCTGTGTGCGCAAACTCCGCTGGGATAGCCGCTCGAAAGAGGCAGCCATTCGCTGCTCAACGGCGGCCAGTTCTGGGTAGCCGTTGGCTTTGAGTAAATCGTTGAGGCGACGATGACATTGAAAATGGCGGGCTTCTTGGCCGTTAAACGCGCGCATGTCCGCCAATAATTGCGGATCGCTGATGAACGCCATCGCCTTTTGCGTGCTTTTGATGAGGTAGGGTTCGAGGTAGGGCATGGTCAGCGACATCCCATTAAAGAGATGGGAGCGCACCGGGTTGCCGGGAATCCATTGCGGCTCCAGATCATCTGGAAATTCGAACGCGTAGGCGCGGATAACAATTTCGGCAACTTGCTTCGGCGCGTATTGGTAGTTGCTTTGCATGCGGACTAGTCTCCTGCCGGAGGTCTGTATGGCGCTACATTAGCCAAAATGAACGGTATCTGCGATCGCTTTTTTCGGAGGCTGTGGTCGTCTTAGACAACTCGCCCACGGCGCACCCAAGGCTTTCGCAATGCAGCATCAGCCTACGCCCCAAAGCCCGTCCTGTTGGCCTGATCAAGGTGCTAAGTTAGGCCCGTTAAAACCCAAGCTATTGGAGGAGATACTATGAAGCTCGCTCAGCCCCGTGTGCTCCCGTTGCCAGAATCCGAATGGAATGAGACGGTAAAAAATACGCTGCGCGACGTCAAAGTGGGGCAAGGCGCGGTCCCCAATATTTTTAGAACGCTGGCACACCACCCAGATCTCATGCGTCGTTGGCTCGTTTTCGGTAACCACGTGCTGTTCAAATCGACGGTGCCGGCACGCGAGCGGGAACTGGTCATTCTGCGCATCGGCTGGCTGTGCGAGGCTGAGTACGAATGGGCCCAGCACGTGCGCATTGGCAAAGAAGCGGGTTTGAACGATGAGGAAATTCATCGCATCAAAATTGGACACTCGGCCAAAGGCTGGTCGCCGCGCGATGTGCTGCTGCTCAAGGCGACCGATGAATTACACAAAGACGCGTGCATTACGGATCCCACTTGGGCGGGTCTGACCCAGCATTACGATACGCAACAGTTGATGGACATTGTGTTTGCCATCGGCCAGTACAATCTGGTGTCGATGGTGCTCAATACCTTTGGCGTACAGCTCGATGCAGACCTTGATACTTCCTTCGAAAATACCTGAGCGTTGATAGGGGGCGAACTTCGCCCAGCCATCGCCTAGTGTCGCCCCCGGCACGTCATACCCTGCCCCACGGGGGGTGACGTGCGCGCGGGAAGTTGGTTTCACCGCACAACGCCGGCGGCTGGCGCGACCTGCGCAACACCCGGTGTTGGGCCAGCTGGCGAATTTTTTTCTGTATCCCGCTAACGAGTATTCTTTACACCGGGCGGCAAAAAGCCGGTGGTTGTGTCTGCCAACCCGGCATCGCCATGCCAACACCCTCAGCGTTAGTTCAACACCAAGGAACACCGCATGCGTCTCGAAGATGAAAACGAAAGCGCCAATATTGAGGACCGCCGCGGCAATGGCCGTGGCCGTGGGCGAGGTATTGGCATTGGCACGATCGTTATCGTGCTACTGGTGAGCTATTTCACCGGCATCGATCCCCAGACCCTACTTCGCCTCGCCGGTAACCAGCAAAATTCTCAGGCGCCCACCCAGCAACCCACGAACTCCGGCTACCCGGCGAGCGATCCAGAAGCCGCTCTGAAGTCCGAAATGGCTAAAGTGCTTTATAAAACGGAGGTCGTTTGGAGCGAGGTCTTTCGTTCCATCAATAGCCAGTACGAGAAACCGGTGTTGGTGCTGTATCGCGGTCAGACCCCGACCGCTTGCGGGTTGGGGCAGGCGGCGATGGGCCCGTTCTATTGCCCGGGGGATCAGAAGGTCTACCTTGATATGGCTTTTTTCGAGGAGCTCAAAAGCCGCTTCGGGGCGGGCGGGGATTTTGCCCGCGCCTATGTCATTGCCCATGAGATTGGGCACCACGTGCAAAATTTGCTGGGGGTGAGTCGCCGGACCGCTGCCCTGCGTGCGCAAATGAGTGAGACCGAATACAACAAAGTCTCCGTGCGTGTTGAACTGCAGGCTGACTGTCTGGCCGGGCTGTGGGCGCAGGAGGCCAATCGCGGCAAAGCTTTTCTGGACCCCCAGGACATTGACGAAGCACTGCGTGCCGCCAACGCCATTGGCGACGACATGCTGCAGAAACAGTCGCGAGGGATCGTGGTGCCCGACTCGTTCACGCACGGCACTTCGGCCCAACGCGTGCGCTGGTTCAAGCGCGGCTTCGAGGCCACTAGCCTGCAGAGCTGCGATACCTTCAGCACCGGTTCGCAATAGGGTTTCCCCGACGCCAGTGCCACGGCACGCTGGCGCCGCAGGCCGGTCAGCCCGTGGTGAATGGCTTTGGGTTCAACCCCTCGCCGCCACGCGAGGGGTTGCGGGTTGCGGTCTTATTGGCCGGCTATGGACTCTAAGGAGAAACCCTCGTACTGGCCGCTGGTGACTTTGTGCAGTTCCTGACGGTAACCCCCGATGCCGCCAAAATAGAACATCAGCGTGTTCGTTTTGCCCGGAATATTGGCGCCGAAAATCCAAGAGTCCACTTTGGAGAATAAGGAATCTTTGGCAATGTCATTGCAGTGGCTAATCCACGAGGTTTCGGCTGCTGGGGTCGCTTCGGCCAGTGTTTTGCCGGACTTCAGGACATCGCGAATGGTGTCGGAAATCCATTCCACTTGGGTTTCGATACTCGGCGGTAAATTGGTGAACGGGCCATAGGGGCCGAGCACCATGAACATGTTGGGGAAGCCGGTGACGGTCATTCCCAGATAGCTCGTTGGGCCGTTTTTCCAGTGGTCCTGAATGGTCACGCCGTTACGCCCACGCAGATCAAGTCGCACATAGCTGCCATCCACGGCGTCGAAGCCGGTAGCGAAGATGATCATGTCCAGTTCATGTAGCACACCATCGGCGGTGCGGATGCCCTCTGGGGTGATTTCATCAATGGGGTTGGCCTTGATGTCGACCAGCGCGACATTGTCCCGATTGAAGATCTCGTAATAACCGCCATCGCACAATGGCCGCCGGGCGTAGTAGTCCGTCGGGGTTAGCTTCTGGGCAGTTTCCGGGTCTTTCACGATGCTAGCGATTTTCCGGCGGATAAATTTGCAGGCTTCTTCGTTGGCTTCTGCGTTGATCGCGATGTCGTTGAAGGTCGCGAACATATAGCGAAAACCGCCGCCCTCCTGCCAAGCCTTCTCAAAAATTTCTTCGCGTCTCTCGGGCGACACGCTCATGGTCGCAATGGTGCTTTCCTTAAAGCCAAACGCCACCATCGATGCCCGCACGTCAGACCAGATTTGGTCGTAGTTGGCCTTAACCTCGGCCACTTCTGCTGCGTCCACCGGGCCGTTGCCCACCGGTACGCTGTATTGCGGCGAGCGTTGAAAAACGGTGAGGTGCGCGACCTGCCCGGCAATCGCGGTATTGACCTGCAAGCCGGTAGAGCCGGTGCCGATCACACCCACCCGTTTGCCTGCAAACTGCGCATCCTTGGGAAAAGCGCCGGTGTGATAAAGCTCGCCCTTGAAGCTGTCGCGGCCCTTGATGTTCGGCAAGTTAGTGGCCGACAACAGGCCGAGCGCCGTCACCATAAAACGTGCGGTAAACGACTCGCCAGTGTCGGTTTTGACGTGCCATAGATGGGTGGCATCATCGAAATATGCGCCAGTGATGCCCGTGTTGAACTGGATGCTGCGGCGTAAATCGAAGCGGTCGGTGACATGCTCGAGGTAGGAGAGGATCTGCGGCTGGTTCACATAGCGTGTGTTCCAGTTCCAGTCGCGCAGCAGATCTTTGTCGAACGAATAGCAATAGAGATAGGTCTCTGTGTCCGACAAGGCGCCGGGATAGCGATTCCAATACCAAGTGCCGCCCACCCCGCCGGCCTTATCGAAAGCGCGCACGTTGAGCCCTTGCTCATTGCGCAGTTTGTGGAGCATGTAGAGCCCGGCAAAACCTGCGCCAATGACAATGGCGTCATAGCGAGGAGTCGGTATTTGAGAAGCAGTGATGGAGCCCAAGCTTAATTTCCCTTACGAGTGGTTAGATTCAATGTGATGGCGCGCAGCGTGGTGGCGCGCCGGCGGCCGATTTCGAAGAATTCCGTTCCCGGTGTCAAGTCACCGGGCTTTATACGACCACGCCGTGGCCTCGGATCTTGCCTGCCGGCGGACAGTGCGGTGGTTTGAACAGGTACGCGAAAGTTTCGTGGCAGGCACCTAAATTCGGGCACCTAAATTCGTGGTGTCGGCTGTGCAGACACCTAGATCTGCCCCGACAGTGAGCCTGTTGGGTGTTAGGTGTGGGGGCGAACGGCCGGGTTCGCCCAGGGTGTTGCCGCGTTTGGCCAAGCCTGCCAAGGCGGGGACACCCATCGCTCATTTCGCTAAAACGGGCGTGCAACTGGGGGTGAGGGCGTTTTTTTTGGGGGAGGGCGGGGGTAAAAAGGGGTGTCAGAAAACTTTACACTTTTTTTGTGGCGATTTTAGCCCCGAGCGAGCCGCTTAGAGCGGCCGCGATAAAGAATTAACTTATTGGTAATAAACAAGTGTTTGCTTTTTGGGGCGAGCAGAAAACGGATTTTCGGCGCGTTTTTGCGGGCCGCGCCGAGGCT
>CAIPNE010000646.1 GCA_903866355.1 uncultured Gammaproteobacteria bacterium | reverse complement strand
TATGACTGTGGCTCGAAGCTAGGCTATCTAGAGGCGACCGTGGAATTGGCGCTCCAGCATCCCGAACTCCAGGCACAATTTAGAGCTTACCTAAAGGCCCGATTGCCCAGTCTTTAACCGGCCCTGCAGGGCCGGTTGGCCCCTACAGGATGCGGGCGAGGATGCTGCGTTTTTTCGCTAGTTCGTTTTCAAGGAACGTCAGCGCACGTAAAGAATGTTCGTCGTCCGGGTAACCCGCGGCGGCGATCAAGTCCTCTAGTTCGGCAATTTCTTCCAAGACATCCTCGTGCTCCGCGCCCGAGGCTAATAACGGAAAAAAAGCTTCCAATTCCTTCAGTTCATCAACCAATGCACTCCAGCCTTCCGACACCATGCCCATTGCCATGTGGTGTTCTCCCTAACTATTTTTTTTCAAGTTTAGACGCTTAATCTGATTGGTTTTATCACTGCTTTGAATTAAAACACTGATCTTCAAGCCGATAATATATTATTAAACTAAAGTGCATCAACTACTCGATGTAACCTAATGAAAAATCTAGCCAGTTTTGGTTCAAGGAAGCTCTCTTTATGACCCTGCCGCGCACCGTTGTTGAAAGTTCTTCTATGGTTCCTGAAGGCACGTTGGCCGTGCTGTCTCAGGCCGAAGTGAATGATCTGTGCGTTGCGACCCGTGGTCCGCTGTACGCCATGTTTCGTCGATGTGCGCTGGCGGCGTTGACCTGCGGTATGGAAACCGACAGTGCACTAGAGCTTTTAGCGCTTTATCCTAACTTTGACGTCAAATTTGAACAGGTCGATCGCGGCGTGCGACTGCATTTGATCAATGCCCCTGCGCATGCATTTGTTGACGGTAGGATGATTCGGGGCATTCGCGAGCATTTGTCCGCCGTGTTACGTGACATCGTTCACATCGCTCGCGAAAGTCAGGTGCCGGAAGGTCTCCAAGCCGGTGGACCGAGCGGGATTACGCACCAAGTTTTCAATATCTTGCGCCACGCGGCGCTGTTAACACCGGGCCCGCAACGGGGACTGGCGGTGTGCTGGGGCGGGCATTCGATTACTCGCCCGGAGTACGACTATTGCAAGGCGGTTGGCTACCAAATGGGCTTGCGGGGACTGGAGATTTGTACAGGGTGTGGTCCTGGCGCGATGAAGGGCCCCATGAAAGGGGCCACTATCGCCCACGCTAAGCAGCGAATAACGGATGCCCGATACATCGGAATAACCGAGCCGGGGATTATTGCCGCTGAGGCGCCCAATCCTATTGTGAGCGATTTGGTCATCATGCCAGACGTGGAAAAACGCCTCGAGGCGTTTGTGCGGCTGGGCCATGGGGTGGTGATCTTTCCCGGCGGGGTGGGGACCGCGGAGGAGATTCTGTTTGCCTTGGGGGTGCTCGCACATCCGGACAACGCCGAGTTTCCTTTTCCGCTGATTTTGACCGGCCCCGCCGCCAGCGCCGCTTATTTTAGCCACTTGGACGGCTTCATCCGTCGCCTGCTGGGCGACCGGTTTGCGCAGCGCTACCAGATCATCCTCGATGACCCGGTGGGCGTGGCGGTGGCGATGCGCCGTGGTGTCGACGCGGTTTTGAGTTTCCGGGAAACCCATGACGATGCCGCCTATTTCAACTGGTCGCTGCGCATCGACGAGCGCCTCCAATCCTCTTTTAGCGCCACTCACGAGGCGATGGCCGCGCTGGAACTCACGCGTGATTTGCCCCTGCACGTGCTGGTGTGCAATCTCCGCCGGGCATTTTCGGGGCTGGTCAGTGGCAATGTTAAGGAGGAAGGCATGCGGGCCATTGCGGCGCATGGGCCGTTTGAGCTGCGTGGCGATCCTCAGCTGATGGCGGAACTAGACCAGCTCCTGGGTGCATTTGCCGCCCAAGGACGCATGCGTCTGGGGGGCCGGCCCTACGTGCCCTGCTATCGCTTGGTGCCCTAACGCGCGCGGCCTTAGCGGGCGTAACCGGTGAGCTCCAGATAGGCGCGGCCGCGGGTTTGCGTGGGCGTTGCGAAATCGGTTACGTGCATCGCACCTTCCCAGTAGCGCAAGGATCCCGGCCACTCTTGGGCATCCAGCACCGCCTCCAACCGAAGGTCGAGCTGTTCGCCTACGCAGACCACTCGCCAGACCACCGGATAGCGGATGCCGGTGACCGGGCTACGCCACCAGCGCAATGGCGTCATTTGCAGTGCCGCGAGGTCGAGTGGGCGGGCCTCGCCGTTCGGGCTCACCACCACCCCACGACTGAGCCCGTCGGCCCGACCATCAATCTGGCGGAGTCGGTAGAAGCTCAGTTCTCGCCCATCATTTAGTTGTAGCGCAAACCAGTCCCAGCCGCTGTGGGCTGCGCCCAGCGCACTGGTGCCCCATTCATGATCCACCCACGCCGTGCCGCGCACGCGCACCTGGGTATCGCCACGCTGCAGCGTGCCGGCTACCGCTAGGCGGGGGATGGAGTAGTAATAAGAGGCGTTGCCAGGGGCCTCGCTCTTGCGGGAGTAGCCTTGGTCACCCTGAAGAACCAGCGGCTTGCGGGGTTGCAGATCGAGGGTGAGCGCGGCGTCTGGGGTCGTGGCCTGTAGTTGCCAGCCGCCGGCCGCGCCGGTCTGCGTCAGGCGCCAGTCGTTCAGCCAGATTTCCCCCACCGTGTCGCTGGCACCCGCCAAGCCGAGCGCTACCCGCGCGTGCCGCTCGTGGTGGATAAAACGCTGGGTGGTTTCGTCGGTTAGCGCGAAATGTGCGAGCAGCGCCTGTTGGGTCCGCCAATGCGATGTCGAGACGACTGCCTGCGGGCTTAAAGCGTACCGAAAGAAGGTCAATTGAAAGCCTTGTCGAGTACCGTCTGCGGCCTCTAGATGGCCCGTGAGATACCACCATTCATGGCGATAGTTGGGATGGGCGGCATGGTCGCGCGGGAACTCAAAAGCTCGCGGGCCGAGGACTCGCGCATAGCCGGCGTTCTGCGCGTCGTCGTGCAGAATGCGAGCGATGTTGTCGGGCGAGGTGAGCGGAGTGGGGGACACCCCTACCAGCCGACCGATTAGCGCTAATCCCACCAGTCCTAACAGCACGACCGGCCAGAGCTTTTTATTCATCCAACAGGCCCGCTGTACTGACTCGGCGCAAGCTAGGATGGGCCTTGACGATACCGTTAAGGCTTACGGTGAGGACCCACCGAAAGTGGTTTGCCAGCCGCAACGGCGGCGCAACCCCACGCTGCTTATTCATCGCGCAGGGCCGCTGCAGGTAGGGCGCGCAGCGCCCGCCAAGCAGGATAGAGACCCGCGATGAGAGCCGCTAACACCGCCAGTAGCCACGCGCTACCCAGCGCGGGCCACGGCACGACGATGGGCATTGTCCAGCCAAATGAACGCACGTTGATGACCTCGATCAGCACCAGCGCCAGTGCATAACCCAAAGGCACCGCGCAGGTCGCCGCCACCACGCCCAAGAGCAGGGTCTGCGAGAGCACGACCTCGACAATCTCACTGGCGGAGAAACCCAGCGCCCGCAATACCCCGTACTCGCGCAGCCGCTCGAACTGCTGGGCCAACAGCGCCGCGACGATGCCGATGATGGCCACGCCCAGCGCGATAAGCCGGAGCACCTCGGTAATCGCAAACGTCCGTTCAAAGATTTGCATGGATTGCCCCATGACCTCACTCGTACGCTGCACGCGCAGCGGCAACCCTGCCGTGGCGCGTGTCAGGCTGTTACCTAAGGCGTCCGTGCTCACCCCGGGGGCCGGATAAATTCCCAGCCCGTTTAAGGGGGCCTCACCAAAGTAGCGGGTGTAGATCGGGTAACTCAGCGCGACACTGCCTTGTTCGCTCGCATAATCGCGAAAAATGGCCGCCACCCTAAAGGGGATAAAGCCCTCGAGCGTGCGTAATTGAACGCTATCGCCCGGGGCGAGCGCGTGCCGCCAAGCATAGGGTTCACTGATCATCACGACGGGTTCGCGCTCCCAGTGCGACCACAGAGCCTCGGCGCTACCAGCGATGAATCGAAAACCAGCACGGGCGGCGAGCGGTAGATCGTAGGCGAGAACTTGCACATCCCCCCGGCTTGAACGCTGTCGCGTGCGGATCACCGCGCTGGTGGTGCCGACTGTTGGCAGCTGCACCAGAGTTTCGCGAATATCGCGCAGGCGCAGCGTGCTGTCGCCTTGGTTGTCTAGCAAGCCAACATAATAGTCCGCGCGCAGCAGTTGACTCAGCCACTCGCTGACCGAAATTCTGAAGCTCCCGATCATGATGGTCATCGCGATTGCCGTGGCGCTCGCGGCCATCAGCGCCGCCGCCGCGAGACCCTGACGGCGTCCGTGTCTCGCCACCAACGTCACGCCTAAAGCGGCGGCGGGGCGGCGCGCCAGAACCATGGCTTTGAGTAGGGAGCGGGCGCTCGTGCTCAACAACCACGGCATCAGGAGCGCACCAGCCAATAGGGCGCACCCCATGGCTGCAAACCCTAGTCCGAGGCTGCGCGAGGGCCACAGGGTCAAGCTCACGCTCAGGGCTAGCGCCGCGTACGCTAGGCGCCGGCAGCGGCGGTGGTGGGCCACCTCGCGTTGTTTCTCTGGGCGGCTCGCAAGCCCTCGTCTGACCGTGCTGCGGAGTGCCTCCAACACCGGCGGGGCGGCCGCGAGAACGGTCGCGATAACGCCAATCGCCAGCATCCCGCACAGCAGTGCTGGCGGTAACGCCACCGCGCTAACGGTGGTGTGGGTATAGAGATCGTTGATCGTTTGGGCCACCAAACGCAGCAGTCCCTGCGCAAGTGCCACGCCCAGCACCAGGCCCAACCCACTACCCACAAGGCCCAGCACCGCGGCTTCGGTCAGCAACAGCCCGCCGAGCTCCCACCCACTCACGCCCAACGCGCGTAGTTGGGCAAATAGAGTTCGCCGCTGGAGCACCAGAAAAGTCTCGGTGTTATAGATGAGAAACATCCCCACCAGTAACGCCAGCAGACTGAGTGCGGTGAGGTTGGTGTCAAACGCGCGGGTCAACGCTTGGTTGCTCGCGATGCGCCCGGCGATGGCATCCAACTGCGCCGTGGCAGGCAGTAGCTGGGCGAGTGTCTGGGCCAGCTGTTCGCCGGCGGCACCTTCGGGCAGCGCGAGATCGATAGCGCTGAGCAAGCCCGGACGATGCAGAATTTCCTGCGCGCTCGCGATGTCGACCAGCAGGGTCTCGGCGAGTAAAGGACTCTCGATGAGGGCGATTATTTCGAGTGAGCGCGGGCCGGTCGGACTGCGGATGGCCAGATGGTCACCGGGTTGCAGCCCCAGCCGGTGTGCGGTGCTCCTCGCCATCACGGCGGTGTCAGGGCGTCCAATGAAAGCCGCCCAGTGGACCCGCGCAGCCAAATCTGTCGGGCTATCCGCATCGCCGCTTAAGGCCAGCGGATCGATCCCGACCAGCGCTAGGAATTCGCTGTCAGCGGCCGCCACTTGCACGGCACCACGCAGCACTGGCGCGAGCTTTAGCCCGGGCAACGCGCGGGCCACGCGCAGATAAACCGCTTCGCTCAGCAGCCCCTGACGCGCTTCGATACGATGGGTTGCCGGGCCGGCCAACGAGCTTTGGGCATCGGCTAAGGCCACTTGTGCGCTGCGTTGGGTGAGTTGGACCGCCGCCACCACGCCCACGCCGGTCGCGATGCCCAACAAGGCCAGCGCCAGCTGCCAGGGGTGCTGCCATAGCACCCGTGCGCTGGCGCGAAACAGCAGTAGCTTCATCGTTCCTCTTGCAGTTGACCCTGCTGCAGGCGCAGTACCCGGTCGGCTAGCGCGCGCGGCTCGCTGCTATGGGTGGCCATGACCAAAGTGCTGCCGGTTTCGCGAATCATTTCGCACAACAGCGCCGTCACCTGCCGGGCAGTGTCTTCATCCAAATTGCCGGTAGGTTCATCGGCCAGCACCAGCGGCGGGGTGTGGATGAGGGCGCGGCCGATGGCCACCCGTTGCTGTTCGCCACCAGAGAGTTGGTTTGGATAGCGTCCGGCGCGCTCGGTCAGACCCAAACGGGCCAGCATTTGCGGAATACGTTGCTGCCCGGGCAGGCCGTTTAGGGCCAGCGGCAAAGCCAAGTTTTCGGCCACGCTGAGGGTGGGTAACAGGTTGAAGGACTGAAAGACGAAGCCCACGGCGCGACGCCGAAAACGCGCGCGCTGTTCTTCGTTCATGGCGGTTAGGAGCGCCTGCCCAACACGGATATCCCCGGCCAGCGGCTGGTCCATACCACCCAAAAGATTGAGCAGCGTTGATTTGCCGGATCCGCTGCGCCCGACGATCACCACAAATTCTCCGCCGCGCGCTGCGAAATTGAGTCCCTGCAAAACGCCGGTTGTCAGTTCACCCGTGCCATAGCGCATGGCCACGCCCCGTGCCTCCACCAACAAGGTGGGAGTAGCAGGCGTGCGCTGCGGCGTGGTTTCGGCAATGTTAGGAGGGGTCACGGCAAATTTCGCTACGCCGGCGGGCGATAGTGGGGCAGCCCGGACTTTATCACGCGCAGCCGTGGGCGCTGTGTCGCGCCCCAGCGCACCGCCTTGAGTTGGGTGCCTCGCTGAGCTTTTAGCCGGCGTCAGACGCCCCTGGGTATTGGGTCACCCACCAGGCCCGCGACGGCGACCATTGCCCGGCTTGCGCCGCGCTGTCAGTGCTGGCGCAATAGGCGTCCGAACTACGCTGGCTATGCAGAAGGAATTCCGTTGGAAAAGTTAAATACTCTCTCGCACGTTTACGCCGTCCTGACCGAATTTGTCGTGAAATACGCTTTGCAGGTGCTCGGTGCGGTGGTGATTTTATTAGTCGGCTTGATGGTGGCCGGGATGGTGCAGCGTGCCCTGCTGCGCACGCAGGCGCGGCGCCAAATGGATCTCACCCTCAGCCAGTTTATTGCGAGCACAGGGAAGCTGGTCGTCCTGACGCTGTTTGCACTGATTGCGTTGTCGAATGTTGGCATTAGCATCGCACCGATGCTGGCCGCGGTCGGCGGCATGGCGGTAGGGGCCGGGTTCGCGCTGCAAGGTTTGGTGTCTAACTATGGGGCTGGCTTGTCGATCATTCTGGGTCGAACTTTCCGGATCGGCGACACCATCAATGTGGTGGAATGTTCCGGGGTAGTTGAAGAAATCACCCTCCCGACCACCCGACTCAGGAACGACGATGGTGAAAGCATCGTCATCCCAAATCGTAAAATTGTGGGCGAGGTTCACAGCAATTCTTATCGCCATCGGGTGGTGGCAGGCAGCGTTGGCGTGCCTTACGGCAGCGATCCGCAACGCGCGGTGGCGTTGATTTGCGGTGCACTAGACGCGCAATTGGAGGCGGCGGGCGAACACCCACCGCAAGTCGGCATTGAGAGTTTCGGGGCGGAAACGATCCTCATCGCCTACCGGTATTGGGCGCCCAGCGTGGGTTATTTCCAGACCTGCCACGCGGTGAATGGGGCCATTTATGCAGCGCTCACTGAGGCCAGCATCGACTTGCGGCCCAGCGGGCGGCGCGCCGGAGATGACCCGTCCCATTTGGCCTGATGGTGGCTTCGGTCCTGGTTTGGACCGATCACCTCGAAACGGGTGGTTTTGGTGCGCCGCACACTCGCACGCACCAGCGAGGCACGTGCCATCTGCTGACTTATGTCTGGAAACTGGCGGGCGTGCCTCGTAGATCAACGTTGCAGTGCGAAAAACGGGCAGTATTTGCCGCGTGGCACAAATGCTGCTCTGGCTGACATTGCCCGCTGCCGGTATTTCACGAGAAATGAGCGGCGGCGGGCGAAAAACTGACGGCACTAGCCGTTGAGTTAGCTTTCAACCCGCGATTTTCTAGACTGAAGGAGACGGCCAATGATCTTGAGCCCGCGACCCGCCGGTGCTACCCGGCCCCTCAAGCTTGCTTGGGGACTTGCGCTGCTCGGCGCCCTATTAACCCTGACCTCAAACTTGGCGTTCGCTCAAGCTGCCACGCCGCCAACCCCTGATAAAGGCGATACCGCGTGGATGCTGATTTCCACAGCGCTAGTACTCATGATGGCGGTGCCAGGACTTGGCCTGTTCTACGGTGGCATGGTGCGCTCGAAAAATGTGCTCTCCGTGTGCATGCAAATTTTTATGACCTTCTCTTTGATGAGCGTCTTGTGGTGCGTCTATGGCTACAGCGTTGCCTTCACCGGCGGCAACGCATTTTTTGGCGGGTTTGATCGGCTATTCCTCCAGGGGGTGAACCCCGCGTCAGTCGTGGCGACTTGGAGCAAGGGGGTCGTTATTCCCGAATATGTGTACCTAGCCTTTCAGTGCACGTTTGCAGCGATCACCCCTTGTTTAATCGTCGGTGCCTTTGCCGAGCGGATGAAATTCAGCGCGGTGCTGTTGTTCATGGTGTTGTGGTTCACTTTCTCTTATCTGCCAATTGCCCACATGGTGTGGTTTTGGGCCGGCCCGGATGCCTACACGGACGCTAATGCCGGTGCTGCCGCCACGGCGACCGCCGGGTTTCTGTTCCAGAAAGGCGCGCTCGACTTCGCCGGCGGCACGGTGGTGCACATCAACGCGGGTATTGCCGGTTTGGTGGGCGCGTTGATGCTCGGTAAACGAGTTGGGTACGGCACGACCGCTATGCCCCCGCACAATGTCCCCATGGTGATGATGGGTACGGCGCTGCTCTGGGTGGGTTGGTTTGGCTTTAACGTGGGTTCCAATTTGGAGGCTACGGGTCTGGCCGCGATGGTGTTTACCAATACCTTTGTGGCGACCGCCGCTGCGGCGTGTGCTTGGAGTTTCGCTGAATGGTTTTTGCGCGGGACTCCCACCATGCTGGGCGGCGCGTCCGGTGCGATTGCCGGTTTGGTCGCCATTACCCCGGCTTGCGGCTATGTCGGCCCGATGGGGTCGATTGTGATTGGGCTGTTGGCGGGCGTGGTGTGTCTGTGGTCGGTGAGCTGGCTAAAACATGCCCTGGGCTACGACGACTCGCTGGACGTGTTTGGCGTCCACGGCGTAGGTGGCATCCTCGGCGCCATGCTCACGGGGGTGTTCGCGGATCCTGCTCTGGGTGGCCAAAGCTGGTACGACTATGTGGCCAACGCACCGGGAGAATTCAACCTGGTGGGCCAGTTGACCTCACAAGCGTGGGCGGTCGGTACTACCGTCGTATGGTCGGCGGTGGTGTCTTTCATCGCCTTCAAAATAGTGGACTTGGTCGTGGGCTTACGGGTTAGCGAAGAGCACGAACGAGAAGGCTTAGACACGGCTCAGCACGGCGAGCGGGCTTACACAGGCTAAAATCACGCCACGCCATGTGGACTAACAACGGGCACCTAAGGTGCCCGTTTTTTTTTAGAACCCCCCGTGCCCCGCGGTAGGTGATTGCGTGCCGAGGCGGCCCGCCGCAAGCTTAGCGTAACCCTGTTTTAGCGCACCGACCGAGGTCATCATCGACATGAAGCTATCAGTCATTATTCCTGCCTATAACGAACGCAACACCCTTGCAGAGTGTCTCGCTAGAGTGGTGGCGGCACTCCCTGCGCTCGAGAAAGAAATCATTATTGTTGATGATTGTTCCACGGACGGAACCCGCGAATGGCTGGCCCGTAACGGGTGCGATCTGACCGGTTTGAACTGTGCGCTGACCACAGACCCACACGGCGATTTGCAGGTGGTGCCCGGTGCCGCCGTGCGCGTGCACATTAACACCTTGTTTCATGAGCACAATCGTGGCAAAGGCGGGGCCTTACAAACGGGCTTGCGCGCCGTCAGTGGGACCGTGGTGGTGATTCAGGACGCGGATCTCGAGTACGACCCAGCAGACTGGGAACCCATGCTGGATCTCATCGCGAGGCGGCGGGTGGCAGATGTCGTTTTTGGTTCGCGCTTTTCGTCGCGCCCGCATCGCGCGCTATATTTTCACCACTATATGGCCAATCGGCTGATCTCTTTTTTGTTCAATCTGTTGTACAACCAAACCCTCACCGACATCGAAGTTTGCTACAAAATGTTTACGCGTGAGGTGCTAGAAACCCTGCGTATCACGGCTGACGATTTTGGTTTCGAGGTTCAATTTAGCGCCCAGGTGGCGCGTGCACGGCGTTGGCGTATTTACGAATTGGGCATTGCCTATTACGGACGAACCTAC